>NZ_JBFTIZ010000027.1:17400-58553 GCF_056395165.1 Pedobacter sp. 10L46_2 | reverse complement strand
GAGAATAGCTTAACCGAATCCATTGGAACCAAGCTTCCAAACTGATAAATACTTTTAGGGCCAAAAGAGAACTTTCCGATATTTAAACCATCAGTTACCGGGGTATTTTTAACTTCAGAATCATAAAAGATTACCTTGGATACAAAGGGATATTCCAGCAACACGGTGTCAACAAAGTTAGATGCAGTGGCCGAATCCAGATAACCATTATAATAAGAAACCTCAGGTAGTTTTTTCTGAAAGAAATCATTATATGGCCTAATGCTTTGTTCAAGTACGTTTACCTTTTCAGAAACAAATTGGTTTTCTATATACTTTGTACTAAATCTATAGGCTAATAAAAGCGACAACATAAACAGCACCAACATCAAAATGATGAAAGTGAGTATTAATGGAAAATTCTTACGATAACCGCTTTTCTTCTCTGAAGACATGAGGTTGAATTTACTTCTTTTTTAGGTTAACTTCTAAAAACGATTCAAGAGCTGTATATAGTTTTTGTCGTCCCTCATCGTTTTTACTATAGAATGGATCACCATCATTTTCCAAATAAGTCACGCTTATATTTCTCTTTTGGAGATTTTTTACGAACTGTATGGTTTCACCAGCATTTATATTCGGATCCTTGGTGTTTTGAGCAATAAACAAAGGTTTCTCTATCCTATCTACCTGAAACAAGGGAGAAGACTGGCGCATTTTATCTACGTCAGTAAGTGGATTTCCTATAACCTCATAGTACATTTGTAATTTCGGTTTTAAAAATGGTGGTATTGATTTCAAATAAGTGAATAAATTAATCACCGCAGAATTTGAAGCACCACATGCATAAGTCTTATTTTCAGAATATAAACCATTAAGTGCAATGTATCCACCAAAACCAGTTCCATATATTCCAATCCTTTTAGGATCGGCAATTTTTTTACTGATCAGCCACTTAACGCCATCATTAATGTCATGTTGTATTTTACATCCCCACTCTTTAAAACCAGCAGCCATAAAAGCTTTACCATAACCAGTAGACCCTCTGTAGTTTACTTGAAAAACAGCATACCCTCTGTTTGCAAGAAACTGCACTTCTGGATTATAACCCCAAATATCTCTTGCCACTGGCCCATCGTGAGGCAGCACTACAACCGGCAAATTCTCGGCTTTCATTTTTAAAGGTAATGTTAGATATCCCTCTATTTTCATCCCATCTCTTGAAACATAACTGACAGGTTTCATCTCGCACATTTCGTCTTCATTAATAGCTGAATTGAAATCGCTCAATTTTCGAATTTTCCCTGTTTCAGAAAAATAAAGGTAGTAGGACCCTGGATTACGATCGGTAAACGTTCTTACAATAAAAACGGTCTCTGCTTTATCCCTATCAATTATCCTTGTTTCTGTTTTAGGGAGTAATTTATCCAGATTATTGTAAATTAATTTTACCGAATCATCCAGATAATGCTTCTCTTTTTTCCAGGTTTCATAAACAACAAAAGACATTTTCTGCTTTCTCCTTGAATACTGAGCGTCAGTAATATTTATAGTCTCGTCACCAAACAAAACCTTAATCTCTTTCCCGGTCTTACAATCAAGCTCAACCAAGGCCCCTTTATCACGGTTTACATTGGAAATAGCATAAATAACGTTTAGTTTATTTTTAGCAAAAGCAATTGGTCTTAACGTATTTTTAAAGTTATTTGTTACTATCGGCTTAAATGCGTCGTTTTCGCTTTCTCTGTATAACAATGTTTCATTTACACCATCACTGCTTGTTGCCAATCGGAGTTTACCTTCAGAATCTGTGGTCCAGTCTGTAATATTTCCCGGATTTTTTGCAGCCATTTGCATTTCCCCATTACGAACATTTAAACGATAAACATCAAAAACTGTTGAGTCTCTTTTGTTAGACGAGACAAGCAGGTATTTATCGTCCATCAATTGATCATCAAGAACCTTTATTCTGCTCTTTTCGTTATTCGTTAGCTGCCGCTCATTCTTACCATCCTTATTAATAATAAATATATCAGAGAGCCTAAGCGCAGGATCCGTTTCTTTATAATAAATGAGCTCATCCTTACTTACCCAAAAATAGAAGATAATGCTCTTTTCCTTTAATTGAGTTATCTTTTTCCCCTTACCTGTCTCAATATCCTCAACATATAAATTTTGATTCTTGCCCTCTAATTTCAGATAAGACAAGTTCCTGGCATCTGGTGAAACCCTATAGCCTATCCTATTTTGCGATTTAAAAAAATCGTCGATAGGCATAACTCTCACTCCCCCCTTTTGTGTACAGGCTAAAGCAAAAAGTGATAAGAAAAGAAAAAAATATTTTTTAAATACAACCATATCATTTTTCTGCTTACAAAGCTACGGAACCCTACCAGTGTAAATCAGTTTACACCAATATTGTTACCTTAAACCCCCATTTCAATATGCTCAAAATAAATTAAATATTTAACTAATATGAATTATCAGTTCCTTAGAAACAATCTTTAAAACCCGTCAAATCAATAATTGCCTCATAACCAAAGAAAATAAATATTAAATAATAGAAAACATTCCTTGAGTAACATTTAAAATACGCTTTTATGTTTTTACCAATAGAAGGGAAATTAGAATTCAAATCATTATTTTAGGGACTCTATTGATAGTCCATCCCTGATGAAAAAATTAATTCTGATTTTATTATTCTCTTATACAAGCTTTCTTTGCTCAGCTCAAAGCAGCGTTGATGAAGGATTGGCTTTTCAATATTACCAGCAAGGCCAGTATCAGGAAGCCTCTGTTTTACTGGAGAAATTGTTCAATGCGACTAAGAATGATACTTATTTTGACCTCTGGTATACCTCCCTTATTAAGCTCAAAAAACTAGATGAGGCCGAAAAGATTGCCAAAAAACTAATTAAACAAAATCCAAAAAACTTACATTATACAATGGCTCTTGCCCGTGTTTATCAGGAAAAGGGACAAATAGATGCGGCAAATAAGGCATACTCAGAAACGCTGAACAATTTGCCGGCAGATGAGTTTAAGATAAGAGAGGTTGCTAATATATTCTATAGCTTTCAGGCATATGATCTCGCTATATCAACCTTCTTACAAGGAAGAAAGATGCTTAACAATGAAAAGATTTTCACTTACGAACTTTTAAGTATATATCGTTTTAAAAAGGATAAGAACATGCTTGTGCAGGAGTACATTAATGCACTCGCTCAAATGCCTGAATTATTGCTCCAGGCAGAAAGTGTACTCTCTTCTATTTTTGAAGACAACGCCGATTACCTTATTTTACAAGCTGCCTTGTTAAAAAAAATACAGAAGGAACCGCAAACAGAGATTTATACCAAACTTTTAATATGGCAATATCTTCAGCAGCAAGAATACGAAATGGCATTAAGGCAGCTAATAGCACAGGATAAACGAGTTAAGGATGATGGAGCTATATTATTCAATACGGCCAATACTTTTATTGCTAATCAAGCCTATACTACTGCTATAAAGGCCTTTGAGTACATTGTAAGTAAAGGCAAGGAGAATCCATATTTTTTACCCGCAAAGGTAGAAATGATAGATGCAAAATATCAGCTGGTAATCACGGGTCAATTTGATAAAAAAGCAATTACAGATCTTGCTACAGAATACGGTTCTATAATTGATGAGTATGGAAAAACTGCTCAAACAGTTTTTGCAATGAAGAAACTGGCTAACTTACAAGCATATTATCTTAACGACTTACCTAAGGCTGAAAAAACGTTAGAAGACGCATTAACTATCACCGGCCTTTCTGCAGCCGAAACAGGCCAGATGAAACTCGATCTTGGAGATATTTATATATTGACACAACAACCCTGGGAGGCTTTTTTAATTTACGAACAGGTGGCTAAGCAGTTTGAAAACCAAGCTGTAGGAAACGAAGCTCATTTCCGCTCAGCAAAACTTTCTTTTTATCAGGGCAATTTCTCCTATGCAAAATCCCAGGCAGATGTTTTAAAGGCATCAACATCTCAATTAATTGCTAATGATGCATTAAACTTGAGTTTAATGATTTCCGATAATCTTCAATCTAAGGTAGACAGCAATGCACTTAAAATGTATGCTGATGCGGAGATGCTTCAGTTTCGAAATCTTCCTGCAAAGGCTCTCATAAAACTGGACAGCATTGCAATCGCCTTCCCAAACAATAGCTTGACTGATGACATATTAATGGCAAAATCCAGAATATATATCAAAACAAATGAAATAAATAGCGCCATAAAGGTCCTTAAAGAACTTATAGACCAACAAGGAACCAGTCTTTGGGCCGACGATGCGCTATTTACATTAGCAGACCTATATGAGAAAAACCTGAAGAATAATGAAGAAGCTAAAGCATTATATCAGAAACTGATTAGTGACTATCCAGGTAGTATGTTTACCACAGAGGCCCGTAAGCGTTTTAGGAAACTTCGTGGGGATAATATTGGTACATAGTTCTATCTTTGCACCATGTTATTATACAATGTAACCACAATTATCGAAGATAACTCAGCAGATCGCTGGCTTCAATGGATGCAGGAGATCCACATTCCACAAGTAATGCAAACAGGATTATTTGTATCCAATAGGCTTCTTAAAGTAGTTGACTCTCCAAATGAAGGTGTAACATACTGTGCGCAGTATATAGCCGAAAACATGGATAATTACTTAGCCTACCAGGATAACTTTGCACCTGCTTTACTAGCCGAAGTGAATGAAAATTTTAAAAATCAGCAGGTGTCCTTTACCTCTCTGATGGAATATATCGCTTAATCCTATTTATGAATATTATAGAGACTCCCATTGCTAACCTTCTGGTTATTGAGCCCAAGGTTTGGAAAGACAACCGGGGATATTTTTACGAAAGCTACAATTCAAAGTTGTTTTCAGACGCAGGTATTGATGCTACCTTTCTACAAGACAATCAATCTTTTTCTCAGAAAGGTGCTTTACGTGGACTTCATGCTCAAAAAGCTCCATTTGAGCAAGGTAAGTTAGTAAGGGTTCTACAAGGCAGCGTTTTAGATATAGCAGTAGATATCAGAAAACAGTCTGAAACTTTTGGCCAATATTTCAGTATAGAACTTAGTGGCGATAACCATAAACAATTATGGGTTCCACCAGGATTTTTACATGGTTTTTTAACTCTTGAGGATGATACTATTTTCACCTATAAAGTAACTAATTACTATGACAAGGCTTCCGAAATTGGTGTAATATGGAATGATGCTGATATCAACATCGATTGGAGTAGTAGCATTGCAAAAGAAGATCTGATCCTCTCTGACAAAGACCTGATATTGCCCACTTTCAAAGATTTCGACAGTCCTTTTTAAAGATTGGACTTACTATCAACCCTGTAATTGTTCTGTTCGGCTTGCTAAGCCCTTTCTTTGACATCTGGGTGGCGGAGATCCATTAGGTACCTTTCATAAGGGTACAGATCTCCGATACACCTATAATACAGGTAGGTAACCCGTGTGTAACACCTGTTATTACTTAACCTGAACCGAACCATTTGTAGGGTCAGGTACAAGGAGAGACTGACTAAAATTACCTGTATTAAAAAAATATGTGCCGTAATATGCGCTCTGTGCGTTTTATGCGCAATAATACGTTTTAGGCGTTCTGTGCGTTTTCAGAATAATTGACATTATTGTTTGATCAAATCATACAACTCGTCCAATTTAGGCGAAAGAACGATCTCAATTCTACGATTCTTGCTTCTGCCCTCCGCTGTGGTATTGGCATCCAACGGCTGAAATTCGCCTTTCCCTGTTGCTGTCATACGCACACTCTCAACCTTACTAACTTCTGTCAGGTAGCGCACCACCGATGTTGATCGCAAAACACTTAAATCCCAATTGTCTTTAATTTGTCCCAGGTTAGTTATTTTTTGAGAATCTGTATGACCTTCAACAGCGATGTTAATTTCGGGCTGTTGCTTTAATACATCTGCCAGTTGACTTAAAGCTTGTTTCCCCTTCTCGTCAATAATAATACTTCCAGAAGGGAATAGCAATTTATCAGTAAGAGAAACATATACTTTACCATTTCTAATCTCCACAGTCAAACCGTTTTTAGTAAATCCTAGAAGTGCCTGCTGCAGTTTTTCCTTTAATTGATTGGTAGCCTCATCACGTTTACGTAATATCTCTTCCACTTCTTTTAAGCGTTGCTCACGTGTTTTTAAATCATTCGAAAGCTTGTTGATCTCCGTAGAACTCTTATTCTTTAGTTTAGCATAATTGCTATCCATTTCGGAATACTTGTTCTTCAGATCGTTTAATGCACTGCTTAATCCGGTAGTATCTTTTTTTAACCTTGCAATCAGACCCTCCAGATTTTCATTCTTTAATTGCGATTCTCCCCATCCTGTTTTTAATGAATCTTGTGTTGCTAGTAATGATTTATACTTTTTAGGAGACAGAACTACGCACGAACTGAATGCACTGGCAAACAGCCCAACGAATAAGAATAAGCTAATTTTTTTCATTAATGTGTTATTAATTTAGTGATCAGGAAAATTCGCGCAGCTATAAAGCTCTTAAGTTTTAGAAATTCTATTTGAGGATGATCAGTATCATAGCCTTTCGGGGCATTTTTTAACGTATCTTCCTGACTTAGCGTAAAAGTATTTTTAAAACTTTTGTTATCAATTATGCTCAGAAATTCGGAAGTATTATAATCTATCTCTTCTCTTATACTTTTTAAAACAGGAGCTTCAGGCATCCAAAATCCAGCGCCAAGGAAACATTCTCCCGGCTGTATATGAAGATAATATCCCGGACCATGTATATTGCTCCCATTTATACTAAAAGAAATCCCAAAGTTATTTTTATATGGATCTTTATTTTTACTAAAACGAACATCCCTATAAATACGTAATAGACATTTTTTTGCTGGTGTATCGATAGGAAATTCAGGGTCTACAGCTGCTAATTTGGGTATCAACTGATCAATAAATGCCAATACATTTGTTTTCGCAGTTTCATACCTACCCTTGTTTTCTGCGAACCATTCCCGGTTGTTGTTTTGAGCTACGTCTTTAATAAAAGCTAATGTTTCTGACTTAATCATGGCTTGTCGTAATAGGCGTTATACTTTATTTTTGGAGAAAGCCAATGTAATAAAATCACCCGGGAATAACGATAATTGAAAGGTGCCAAAATTAAACATCCTGTAAAGATTACAGTAAGATAAAGCCATAAAGATTCAAACTCAAGATTACCTCCTGAAAATACATAAGTAGCTATACCTAATGCAATCATCTCTGCACAATTCATAGCATAGCTCACATACATGGCCGCGTAAAAATAACCTGGCTCAATTTCAAAACGTTGACCGCAATGGCCACAAATGGTATTGGTGTGCTGTACGTTAAAGCCATAAAGACTTCCCGTAAAGATATCGCCTCTCCTGCATTGAGGGCATTTACCGTGTACGAGGGCGTATAACTTAGACGTTTTCTGCATAATTAACAGTTCTTTTGCGATATTTTATATACCACAACACGCCCATTCCTGATATTAGAAGATAAGGAATAGCCAAAAGGTACAAAATACCTGAGTTTAAACCTTTTCCCTGAGTATTACCGTTCTTTACACTTTGTTCAGCACTCACAGTACACATGGCACATTGCGCATTCACATTATTTGACGATGATACTGTGATCAGGATCATAAAGAGGAAGATAACTGCTACCTTTTTCATGTTGCAAATATAAGCAAAGAAACTGTAACACATTTTAAGAATAGTCAGAAACCAGTCTAAAAATTGTAATAAGGTGATATCATTAGGTATACTATTACCCCAGTTACAGCAACATACAGCCATACCGGATAAGCCCACCTAACAATTTTTTTGTGACGTTCCACCTGCATATTAAATCCTCTTAAAAAGCTCACAAGGATTAAGGGTAAAACAACAATAGCAAGAATAATGTGTGTAGCCAGTATAAAGAAATAGATATAACGGGTTGATCCAACTGCGGCCAATTCAATTGCCGACAATACCCCGTTATGATCAACATCTCCATACTTAGTATCTTTTTCATAGAGGTGAAAAACGATATAAAAAAGGAGGAAGATTGCCGAAAGGATAAATGTGATAACATTCGTTACTTTATGGGCCTGGATGTTTTTCTTTTTTATAAAAATTAAAGACACAATAAGGAGTATTGCACAAGTTGCATTAATGCCTCCTATTATATGTGGAAATAGATAGATGAAAGATGGTGTAGGCTCTGGAGGTGGTACTAACTTTAACGCGATAACCACAAGTAACACAACCGCTGTTACAATCCATATTAATCTTAAAAAAAACTTATCATTAAAATTCATATTCTATCTATTTGGAACTTCTTATCTTCCGTCTCTGGAGTTTCTCAACTCCTCTGCCAGCAACACTTTAATTTCATCATCCAGCTTTGTTAAGGCCTCCTGATTTGTGGCCTCATAATAGCCTCTAATGCGACGATGGCTATCAAGCAATACTAGCATATTGCTATGAATAAATTTGTTCTCAGTGCCAATCTTTTCCTGATGGGCATCTAAGGACAATCCTTTTTTTATCAATGTCGATAACTGTGTGCTATCTCCCGTTAGTAAATCCCACTTGCCTGCCTTTGCAGAAAGTGTCTTCGCATAACCTGCAAGTACATCTGGTTTATCAGTTTCAGGATCAATACTGATTCCTACAAAAGTAACTGCTTTATCATGCTGATAGGTTTCATTAAAACCTTTCATAGCCCTAGTTGTCGCTCCAGCACCATTCGCATCTCCTTTGGTATAAAACAGACTTAATATTAAAATGTTACTTCCATATTTACTCAAACTAACAGAATCTCCATTCTGGTTGATCAGCTTAAAATCATTTACTACATGGTAAATCGTATCGGGAATCTGTGTCCCTCTAACCGAGTGAAATGTAGCAGCAACTTCTTTATGTCCAAAAATAGGAAGCGGTCTGTATCTGTTTTTGCCTTTTTCCTGGAGTAAATAATACAAAAATCCTGGTACCGCTAATATGGTGACCAGGATTAATATTTTTTTTATTGGAGTACCCTTCATTAAACTAAAGGCATATGTAGGTGTAAGTAGCCGCCTTCAATTAACATCAAAACAATAAAGTAAAAGATAAAAACAAAAACGACGGTTAAAGAAACCTGAAGCCCTACCTTCTCATATTTAAGGTGCATAAAGTACGCAACGATATAGAATGCTTTTAATAAAGTTAAGGCAATGTAAACGAAGTTACCTATATGCTGAGGCATGTGGCCACCTGGTATAAGAACCAAAGCAATAATAAACTCAATTACCGTGATTGCAAGCAGGATACCAAATACCTGCCAAATTTTCTTTTTATCTAACCCAGCATGTTCACCATGTGCATGCTCGTCGTGAGAGTGGTCTGTATGTATTTCTGACATAATATTTTAATTGAGAAAGATTAAACTAAATAGAAGAATGTAAACACGAATACCCAGACAAGGTCTACAAAGTGCCAGTATAAACCAACTTTTTCAACCATTAAGTAATGTCCGCGTTTTTCAAAAGTACCATTAATAGTCATGCATAAGATGATGATGTTAATGATCACTCCGCTAAATACGTGGAATCCGTGGAATCCTGTTATTGTAAAGAATAGATTTGAGAACTGAAGTGCAGATACTGTAGATACCTCACCGGTAAACAAATGATGTAGCGTTTCCATGGTTGGAATCTTTCCCCAGCCAAACCCTTCATGGAACAAATGTGTCCATTCTGCAGCCTGACAACCCAGGAACATTAAACCACCTATAATAGTAGCAATCATCCACCACACTACTTCCTTCTTAGAGCGTCTGTGACCAGCCTCTACCGCAAGTACCATAGTTACCGAGCTCATGATCAAAATAAACGTCATAATACCCACAAATACAAGTGGAGCACCACTATCGGTTATGCCTGGAATAGATTGGAAAACCAAATCCGGATCTGGCCATGTAAATTTACTGAAGCGCTGCGCTCCGTAATAGATCAATAATGACGAAAATGTGAATGCATCAGAAACCAGAAAAAACCACATCATTATTTTGCCGTACTCTACTGACCACGGCGAGCGGCCCCCACTCCATGGAGTAGTTTTTACCTGATCTAATTGTGATAATGAACTCATTTTGTAAATAGTAATAGTTTGTTAAAAAATCTAACTGTTCAAAAGTAAAAAAACATACAGATATATCCATAATATATCTATAAAATGCCAAAATATAGAAGCAATTTCCATCCGGTACTTGCGTGTTTCTATCGGCATTTCTTTATAAGCCCCAATTAGGGCATTCAATACAATACATAAACCTGCAAAAATGTGCAGTAAGTGGAAACCAGAAACCACATAAATAACAGAAATAGCAGCATTATTATTTACCATTGCTGCTCCGCTATGGTATAAGCTCGACCATGCTTCTACCTGCAGGTAACCAAATACTAATCCAAGGGCAATAGTAAACCACAAGAACAATCTCTGCTTTTGAATCTGCCCGTTCCTTAGCGCTCTTGATGCCAGGAATAAACAGATACTGCTACCTACTAATGCAGCTGTACTATACATGAAAACATCAGGCAGTACCAAACCGTGGCCTTTACCTTTTGAGGCTGCAAAAACAATGTAATAACTTGTCCAACCTCCAAACATAATAGTTGAGGAAACCACAAACAACCAGATAACAAACTTCTTAGGTTTAGTATCTATAGGTGCTGCAGACTTCATATCCTCTTTATTTAATGTGTGTACCATCTTAAATTATTTAGCTATAAAATCAAAAAATAAAATCACCTGCACTAATGGAAGATAGAAGAAGGAACAAAACATTACCTTCCTTGCACTTGCCAAATCCATATTAACCCACATTTTAAATGCCAGCCATGCAAACACCAATCCCGCAATTAGTGACACTCCAGCTATATAATAGCCACCAAATCCATAGAATGTTGGCAACAAGCTAACCGGAATTAATATTAAGGTGCTGATAAATGTTATAAATGCACTTGCCTTATCTCTTTTAGTAGTAGGCAACAATCTAAATCCGGCCTTCTTGTAATCATCATCAAGTACCCATGCGATAGACCAGAAATGAGGAAACTGCCATACAAACTGTACAAGGAAAAGTATTACTGCAATTTCATCTATCTTTCCGTGAGCTGCCACGTAACCAATTAGTGGGGGCAAAGCTCCCGGAATGGCCCCAACAAATACTGCGATAGGTGATTTGCGCTTTAAAGGGGTGTAAGCAAAAGCATATAAAAATATCGAGAATACGGATAACAATCCTGTTTCGATATTTAATTTCCCTAATAACCACGTGCCAAGCATTCCCATTACTAACCCCGATACCAAACCCTGGCCAGTGGTCATATGTCCGGCAGGCATTGGACGGTCCTTGGTTCTGGTCATTAACTTGTCCAGATCAACCTCTATTACCTCATTGAAACAATTGGCTGCAGAGGTAACCAGGAAGCCCCCAGCTATTAAAATAAGCCATTTGGTCCAGTCTATTCCAGGAACCACTCCAGCGATTTCTACCTGCGACCCAATTAAAAAGGTAACTGATGCAGAAAACACTACCAGAAAGGTAAGTCTGAATTTAATGAGCTTAGAAAAATCTGTTAAAAACTGTTTCAAATTATATATTATTAATGCTCTTGATTGTAAGTATCTGTTTTGTAAACTAACAAGAACAGATAGTATTGCAGACTAAATAGTAAGGTTGAAAATAAAATGTGTAATGCCTGAGCGTAAGGAGGCAATGCAAAGTTCGACAATATTAATCCAGTTACTATCTGAATAATCAAAACTACTGCTATGGAATTGGCTACCATTAAAGCGGTAGCTTTACCATTAAACCTATCTTTAACAAGCTTGTATATAATGATGTTCAATATAAGCACAACCATAGCTGAGTCTCTATGATAAGAAAAAATCTTGCCTACTCTGGTTAACCAGCTTTCGCGGTCATTATACATTAAAGCTTTTGAAACAGCATCAACAGCCTCTCTTACTTCGGTTCCTAAAACAATTTGCAGCACACTTACCACTATAGCTAAAAAGATTAAAACCTTTAACCATACTACCTTAGCCATAACTATGGTTACTGCCTTATGCATCTGCTGTGCGTAGTTATAGGTATAAACCAATATGGCCAGAATTACTAAAGCCAATAACATGTGTACCGTAACAATCCATGGAACCAGATTGGTTGACACAACAATTGAACCTAACCATGCCTGAAAGGCGACCACTACCAGATTCACCCAGCTTAAAACTACTATACGTTTGGCTGTTTTACGATAGGTAAAAGAATAGATAACTAATCCAACTAATAAAAACCCGGTTGCAGCCCCCATCAAACGATTTAAATATTCCGTCCAGGTTTTTGCTACATTAAAAGTCTCTGGTTGTAAGATAGATTCATCATGTCTTATGCTATCTGCAAGATGTCCTTTACCTAACTTATCAAGTGTTTTAGCAAAACGTTCATTCTTTACAACACGTTCAGCTACATACTTTTCTTTGTAGTCTGCAGGTAGTTGCGAAGCCGAGGTTGGAGGAACATATTGATCAAAACACTTTGGCCAATCCGGACATCCCATACCAGAACCTGTACTACGTACTATCCCCCCTGCCAAGATTAGCAATAAGGTTACAACTATCGTTATAAGGTTTAGCCTGATAAATCTCTTCTCAGATTTAGGAACCATGGTGTGTATTAGATTTAAAAAAAATGAGGTATCTGTTGTAAGTATTTACCTACTGCAGATACCCCATCATATTATAAACTATATGCTAGTCTAATTTTGTTCTGCCTGCAGCTTCTTCTTTCTCTTCCCACTCTCTCTGTATACGCTCAGCTTCAGCGTTTCCTTCAAAATCATGTGGCATATTAGAGCTCATAGTTTGAGAGAAAGGCACAGTTTGAGGAATAAAGTCTTCCTCGGCACCTGGCTTGCTATAGTCATATGGCCAACGGTAAACAGTTGGAATCTCACCTGGCCAGTTACCATGTAAACGTTCTACAGGAGTAGTCCACTCTAATGTATTCGCACCCCAAGGGTTTTGAGATGATACTTTGCCTTTGAAAATAGAATAGAAGAAGTTAAATAAGAATGCAACTTGAGCCATTGCAGCAATAATTGCAGACCATGTAACCAAAATGTTTACAGTAACCCATTTCTGCATAAACTCAAACTCAGTAAATGCATAGTAACGACGAGGAACCCCATCAAGACCTAAGAAGTGTAGTGGGAAGAACACTAAATAAGCACAAATAAATGTGATCCAGAAGTGTAAATAACCAAGTTTACTGCTCATTAATCTTCCGAACATTTTAGGGAAGTAATGATAAACACCTGCAAGCATACCAAATATTGCAGCAGACCCCATTACAAGGTGGAAGTGAGCAATAACGAAGTAAGTATCATGCAAGTTAATATCTAAAGATGCATTACCTAAGAATATACCAGTTAAACCACCTGAGATAAAGAATGATACCATACCAATAGCAAACAGCATAGCTGGAGTAAATCTGATATTACCTCTCCATAGTGTAGCTAACCAGTTGAATGTTTTAACTGCCGAAGGAACAGCAATAATCAAAGTAGTGATCATAAACACACCACCCAATAATGGGTTCATACCCGTTACAAACATGTGGTGACCCCAAACGATGAATGATAAGATGGTAATACCGATTAGTGAATAAATCATTGCATGGTAACCGAAAATTGGCTTTCTTGAATTCACAGACATAATCTCTGAAGACAATCCCATTGCAGGCATGATTACAATATATACCTCAGGGTGACCCAGGAACCAGAATAAGTGTTGCCATAAGATTGGTGATCCACCTTCGTTTGGCAATACTTGAGTACCCATAACAATATCAGAAAGATAGAAACTTGTTCCAAAGCTACGGTCAAACACTAACAATACAACACCTGCAACTAATACAGGGAAAGATAAGATACCTAAAACAGCTGTTAAGAAAAATGCCCAGATTGTTAATGGCATTTTCCACAAATCCATTCCCTTAGTACGCATGTTTAAGATAGTACTTACATAGTTGATACCACCCATTAAAGATGATGCAACGAAAAGTACCATACTGATCAACCATAAAGTCATGCCTAAACCAGAACCACTAATTGCAGTTGGTAATGCAGATAGTGGCGGATAAACCGTCCATCCCGCACTTGCCGGTCCTGTTTGTATAAAGAATGAACTCATCATGATCACACACGCAGTAAAGAAGAACCAGTATGAAAGCATGTTAAGGAATGGCGATGCCATATCCCTTGCCCCAATTTGAAGAGGGATCAATAAGTTACTAAAAGTACCGCTCAAACCAGCTGTTAATACAAAGAATACCATGATGGTACCATGTATGGTAACTAATGCAAGATAAAAGTCGGGTTTTATCCTCCCACCTTCAGCCCATTTACCTAAAAATGTCTCTAAAAGAGGAAAACTTTTATCTGGCCATGCTAATTGTATACGGAACAATATAGATAAGCCCATTGCTATAACAGCCATGATAATACCAGTTATCAAAAACTGTTTAGCGATCATCTTGTGATCCTGACTAAAGACGTACTTCGTTAAAAAAGTCTCTTTGTGATGACCATGATCATCATGGCTATCGTGGTTATGTGTATCGTGTAATGATATAGTTGACATAATGTGCTATTCCAGTATTGTTATTTTTTTAAAGCTATTTGATTCGTTTTAACTGCAGAAGTATCTTTTGCAGCTGTATCAGCAGGAGCTGCAGCAGCTGGTTCACTTGCAGGAGCCGAAGCTACAGGCAAATTAAATTGCTTCCTTAAATCATCAGTTAGGTATGTTGGCAATTCAGCAACCCATGCGTCATACTCGGCTTGTGAAACAACTTTAACCTCTCTCTGCATTTTGTAGTGACCATCACCACAAATCTTATTACATAAGAACAAATATTTAAACTTAGGATCATTTGTTTTAGCTTTCATCTCCTCAGTAGTAATTGTAGGAGTGAATTCAAAATATGACGTCATACCTGGTACAGTATTCAACTGAACTCTAAAATGTGGCATATAAAAACTGTGGATCACATCTTTACTGGTAAGAATCAAACGAACCGGCTTATTAACTGGAATAACCATTACTTCTGCAAGTTGATCATCCAATGTCTTTTTATCTTTAAAATCAATACCCAAAGCGTTGTCTGAAGTAATTAATTTATAGTTTTTAAGTCCTACCACACCGTCGGCACCTGCGTAACGAATTGCCCAGGCAAACTGAGATGAAGTTATCTCAATACTGATAGGCTTGTTATTAGGATCTTCAACTTTATAGAATATAGATCTCCAGGTAAGGAATCCCATAAGTACAAGAACTGTTAGAACTAACGCCGGAATGATTGTCCAGATACGCTCAATGGTATTGTTATGAGGATAGTAATAAGCTTTTCTTTTTCCGCTGTGTTTGTAGAAATAAGCAAAAGCAAATAGAAGTATGTGTGTAACAATGAAAACGATGGTGGTAAGAATCAATGTAATATTAAACATCTGATCTATCTTTTTACCATGCTCAGAAGCAGCCTCAGGTAAGATCATGTTACCATGAACCGTATATTCCCAATATACACCATATAAACCTACTATAAGGAATAAGGCGAATAAACCTCCGTTTATTGCATCCCAGTTAATTCCTTTTGGTTTATCCTGTGCCTCACGGGTCAATTCATAAACCTTTAATGCCTTACCAACTATTGCTACAAATAAGCAAACCAGTAAAAATGCAAGAACATAGAACGTCGCGGTTTTATAAACCGGCCCCATATCAACAGGTTTCTCTGCTGTTGCAGCGGCAGCCTGCGCAAACGCGCTTGTATTTGCAAATGCAGTTACAATCACTGCTAGTGCCGCTATTGTTTTATTACTTATTAATTTTCTTAGACTCATTTTCTTAAAAGTAGTAACACTGTACTTCTATTATACTATTATTTATTATATCCTATCCAGATCACCTATTATAAATGGTGATTTAAACTTTCTTGTAAAAATGGATGGTTCTTTGCGATCAAAGGTTTTTTACTTAATCCATTTAAAACGGTAAAGGTAAACAAACCTACAAAACCTATCGCTGTACCAATTTCAATGATACCAAAACCATGGTGCTCTTCTACAGTTCCAGGCATGATCATTTGGTAATAATCAACCCAGTGACCACATAATACAATGATCGACACTGTAAGTAAAATATTTTCTTGTCTTTTATTATCTCTGTCCATCAACAGCAATAATGGCGCAAGGAAGTTTAAAATTAAATTCAGGTAGAACCAAAACTCATAGTTATCAAATCTTTTGTAAAAATATACAGTCTCCTCAGGCATGTTTGCATAGTAGATAAGCAAAAACTGAGCGAACCATACGTAAGTCCAGAAGATAGAGAAACCAAAGATAAACTGACCTAAGTTGTGTAAATGACTGTTGTTTACCCAAGCCATGTAACCTGATTTCCTTAACAAGATAAGGATAATGGCAATAGTAGCTAAACTGCTAACCCACATTGCTGCGAAGTTATACCAGCCAAACATAGTAGAGAACCAGTGTGCCTCAAGTGACATTACAGTATCAAAAGCAAATATTGGGGTAGTAAATCCATAGATTACAAGAAATACACAAGAATACTTAAAGCTCTTTCTGTAAGAATTTAAGCCCCCTTCTAAATCTTCATTATTAGATAATCTGGCAAGTAATAATGCAAAAAAACTATATACTCCCAGGAAGATTACCTGACGAGCCATAAAGAAAGGCACATTTAAAAATGCTGATTTACCTTGTATTAATTTATCAAAGTTTTCGCTGTTAGGATCTGTTAACCCCGGAGCGTTCCAGTGATGATATAAATTGTGAGTATATAAACCTGCAGCCATAACAGCAATTAAAATAACTACCGCAATTGGTAGTGCTTTAGCCATTGCCTCAGGTACACGTAGTATAGAAGCAGACCAACCTGCTTGTGCTACAAATTGAACAGCTAAAAAGAATGCGCCCGACATGCAGACACAAGCGAAGTAATAAGCCATTAATAACAGGTTAGCAAAAGTACGCTCGTGAAGCGCCTCAGCCGAAAAGCCATAGCCTATAGCCAATAATCCTATTACTATAGCGATTATGCTTAGGTTTTTTGCTTTACCTGTAAACTCAAACTGCTCAGTTAAATTATAATTATGAGTTCCCATTTATTTCTTCTTTTCTATTTTGCTTTTTGTAATTGTTGTACATAAAGTACTACTTTCCATCTCTCTTCTGGTGATAATTGAGATGCGTATGAACCCATCATGTTAACACCATATTTAATTGTATGATAAATCTTACCTGCGGATAGATCTTTCATTAAACCGCCCCTTGAAGAGGTTTTCTCAGGATCATGAAATGATGGAACACCATTAATTTTTTCCAATTTAACAAGGTGACCTTGTCCATCACCTTCTTTACCATGGCAAGGTGAGCAAAATGCATTAAATAAATGCTGACCTTGTAAAAGATTCTGTTCGGTTAATGGTAAACTGTTTATCAATTTAACACCAGCTTCTTCATAACCTTCTTTTGTATTTGGATAAACATCTTCCTCAACAAATCCAACCGGAGCGGTATGTTTCGGTGGAGTTTGTGCGGTTTGTCCATTTGCAAAGTTCTTATTTGCCTGATCCGGGTTATAAGCAATCGGATCATACATATTCCTTGCGTATTCTAAACCCGTACTACGTTTATCTCTGCATGCTGAAAAAATAACAGCAGTGGCAAGAATACAAAACGAGGTTAAAACTACTTTATTCCTATTCATAGCTAACATACTTCCTTTCATTATACTTTACTTCTAAAGCACCAGCTTCTTTTAATAAATCATCTATCTTACTGTGCTCAGCATTTTCTTTTGCATCAATAGCAATAATAAACCTGTCATTTGTTGCTCTTAAATCCATTACTCTTGGAGCTCTTCCCGGAAACAAATGGGTTGAAGCATAGTAAGAACCAACCAGACCAAAAGCACAAAATAAGATGGTAAGCTCAAACGTAATTGGAATAAAATCCGGTAATGCGAAATGCGGTTTACCACCAATGTTAATTGGCCAATCATACGCTGCAGCAAAGTACACAAATGACAACATGGTCATTGTACCAGTAATTCCAAAAAAGAAAGCTGCTATATCCAACCTTGAACGTTTAACACCAAGCTTTGCCTCAATACCGTGGATTGGCATAGGTGTATAAACATCATGTATCTTAATGTTATTATCCTGCAATTTTTGAATTCCATGCATCATTTCATCAGGATCACCAAAACTGCCTAAAATATATTTGATATTATTCATTGTTATATTTTTGCGTAATCTTCTTGTTTAACACTATCAAATTTCTCTAAAGACTCAATGTATTCTGCTACATGTTCTTTTTCAAGATGTCCTTCTTTAATCTGCTCCAGTTTAGCTTGCTCACTTGCACTCTTAAGTAATAGTTTTACCTCTGCTATAGCAATAGAAGGCAATACTCTTAAGAACAATAAGAACAACGTAAAGAACACACCTATTGATCCTACGAACACACTTACGTCAACCCAAGATGGATAGAACATAGCCCAGCTCGATGGTAGGTAATCACGGTGTAATGAAGTTACAATGATTACGAAACGCTCAAACCACATACCTATATTTACTACAATAGATAAGATCCAGGTAGCTGCAATACTGGTACGGATCTTTTTGAACCATAACAACTGCGGAGAAATCACGTTACATGTCATCATCATCCAGTATGCCCACCAGTAAGGTCCTGTTGAACGGTTGATGAAAGCATATTGCTCATATTCAGAACCTGAATACCAGGCAATGAAGAATTCTGTTAAGTAAGCAACACCTACGATAGATCCGGTTAAGATAATGATTTTATTCATCGACTCAATGTGGAACATGGTGATGTAGTTCTCAAGACCTAATACTTTACGTGCAACCAATAATAAGGTTAACACCATTGCAAATCCTGAGAAGATCGCCCCTGCCACGAAATAAGGAGGGAAGATTGTAGTGTGCCATCCTGGAATTACCGAAGTTGCAAAGTCCATAGATACAATCGTGTGTACCGAAAGTACCAGAGGTGTAGAGATACCAGCTAAGATGATAGATACAGCCTCAAATCGTTGCCATGTCTTAACGTTTCCAGCCCATCCGAATGACATGATTGAATAAACTTTACGTCTTAATCCGGTTGCACGGTCACGAATAGTCGCGATATCAGGTAAAAGACCTGTATACCAGAATAAAAGCGATACCGAGAAATAAGTAGAGATCGCAAACATATCCCAAACTAGTGGAGAGTTAAAGTTAACCCAAAGTGATCCGAACTGATTTGGTAAAGGAAGTACCCAATATGCTAACCATGGTCTACCCATGTGAGATACAACATATGTAGCCGCACAAATAACGGCAAATATGGTCATCGCCTCAGCAGAGCGGTTAATAGAGTTACGCCAGTTCTGACGGAAAAGTAATAATACCGCCGAAATCAACGTTCCTGCGTGACCAATACCTACCCACCATACGAAACCGGTAATATCCCAGGCCCATCCTACTGTTTTATTTAAACCCCATGCTCCGATACCGAACCAAAAGGTATACCCCACAGCTACTACCCAAAGGGTAGCACCGCAAAGTGCAATTATAAATCCAATCCACCATGCCCTGTTAGGCTTATTCTCAACTGGCATTAAAATATCGTCCGTAATTTTTGCATACGTGATATTCTTGCCGGTGATTAATGGTTCTCTTAATATTGATTCGTTATGTCCTGACATAATTTATTTTCTTTAATATCAGCTTACGCTTGTCCTCTTGAACGCGTAGTTACATCAGGGTTAAGAACCAACTGAGTAAATTCATTATTCAAGTAGTTATCGAAGCGTGAATCATTCCAGTAGTTAAACCAGTTGAAACGACGCACTTTATATGGACAGTTGTTTGCACAATAACGTGTACCCACACAACGGTTATAAGCCATGTGGTTCAAGCCATCTGATGAGTGTACTGTTGCCAATACCGGACAAACAGTCTCACAAGGAGCATGATCACAATGCTGACAAAGCATTGGCTGATGAACTACAGAAACGTTATCAAGGTTATCTAAATGAGCAATTTCTTTCTCTTTAGTTACTGAATTGATGCCATTTCCATGTTCGCCATGAGCATGTGCCTCTTCTGCATGACCTTCACCTTCAACATTAAAGCTGTAATAACGGTCAATACGAATCCAGTGCATCTCTCTACGTCTGCGTACCTCTGTTTTACCTACAACCGGAATGTTATTTTCCACGTTACAAGCAACAATACAAGAACCACAACCAGTACAAGCATTCAAATCGATTGCCATAACCCAGTTGTTACCTGGCTTCTCATATTTATCCCACAGATCGTAAGTTTTATGCTTTGCGTGGTCATTACCTGAACCAGCAGCGGGATTCTTTTTATATTCTGTAAAAGTAGCTTCGCGAATAATATTTCTACCCTCAAAAGAGTGGTGAGTTTGCGTTTGAGCCAGCTCTTCAGTTTTTCCTGTTCCAGAAAGCTTAACGGTAGTTGCATACTTAGAAGTACCATTAGTAAAGCTTACAAATGGATAAGCATTTTTTCCAACGTTATCTCCAGCTTTACCAACCTTTGTACGTCCGTAACCTAAAGCAACAGAAGCTGTTCCCTGAGCTTGTCCTGGCTGAATAAGCACAGGTAACTCAATTTCATAACCTTTATCGTCTTTTATCGAAACAATATCAAACTCTTTAAAGCCTAATTCTTTAGCAAATTTAGGTGCTAAGGCAATGTAGTTATCCCAGGTTACTTTAGAAACAGGATCAGGTAATTCTTGTAAGAATGCATTGTTTGCATGTTTACCGTCTCTCATCGGAATACTTTCGTAAACCTGTAACTCGATATCTTTAGCTAAAGCCTTACTGTTATTTACAATCGAAGGTATTACAGCTGCAAGCGATAAGCTAAATGTATATGTGCCGGCAGGTTTCAATGCCGAAGCAAAAACCCCTGTTTGCAATACATCTTGCCATGTTTTACCTAAAGCAGGTAAAATGCTTTTTTCCCAGTTATTACGTACATACTGATAATATTCTTTAACCGGACCGTTAGACCAGATTAAAAGACTTTCCTCAGCCTGACGTGAGTTAAACACAGGGTTAATGGTTGGCTGTACAATTGAATAATATCCTTCATATGCGTTAGCATCACCCCACGACTCTAAATAGTTATGGTTAATGGCAATTACATTACACAATGTTGAAGTCTCATCTTTTCTGTCAGAGAAAGAAACTTTTAAACCAACTTTAGCTAATCCATCAGTAAATCCTTTAGCATTTGCAACGTCATAAGCAGGGTTGCTATCTAAGAAAAATACTGCAGCAACCTCACCTCTGTTCATTTCGTTGATAAACTCAGCAAATTCTGCGTCATTACCAGCGTAACGTTTACAAGGGTTATCAAGATCTATAGTAGTACCGTAGCTACCAATTGCCGAGTTAATTGCATTTACCAATATTTGGGTAGATACATCATTCGAACCTGAAACTACAAGTGACTTTCCTTTATTTTGTAATAATTCTTTAGCTATTAATTTAAGTGCTTTATCAGCAGTAACATTATTAGGTAAAGCAGCACCAGCTAAAGCGTTTCCGGTAATTGCATTATATAAGGCAATTAAAGCAGGTCCTTCTTCTGATAATTTAACCGGTACACGGGTATCTGCGTTTGTTCCTGTTAAGCTCATACCAGCTTCGAATTGGAAGTGGCGAGACATCTTACCAGCTTTCAAAGATTTGTGATCTCTGTTCGAAACGTACTGTGAAGTAAATTCTTCTCCGCTAATCCAGGTACCTAAAAAGTCTGCTCCGAAACTTACAATCAGATCAGCCTTATCAAAGTTATATTTAGGAATAACAGCTTTACCAAAGCTATTTTCATTTGCTTTAATAATACCTGTATAAGAAACAGCATCATACTGAACATGCTTAGTAGTTGGATAAGCAGTTGTAAAATCAGCAACAACCGCTTTAGTAGAGGGGCTGCTTACTGAAGATGAAACAATACGAATTTTCTTTCCTGAAGCCTGAGCCTTATTTAACTCTGCCTGTACAAACTTATCTATCTCAGCCCAGTTACTCTCTGCATCTTTTAATACAGGAGCTTTAAGTTTTGAAACATCATAAAGATCCAATACAGAAGCCTGAGCCTGAGCATCAGTACCACAATTAAACGTTCCTGCATTAGGATTTGGTTCAATTTTAATTGGTCTTCCCTCTCTTGTTTTAACTAAAACACTTTGTCCGTTAAAACTTGAAACATAATAGTTCGGTATACCCGGAACTACCTCTTCAGGTTTAACCAGGTAAGGAATTGATTTGTGAACAGGAGCAGTTTGACAAGCTGCCAGCGTTACCGCACCTAACCCAAAGCCTAAAGCCTTTAAAAAGTCACGGCGTGGAGTTACTGTACTTAACCCTGCTTCATTTAAAACATCTTCTATTGGAAGTGGCTCAGCAAATTCGTTTTTGTTATTTTCAACAAAATCCGGAGTGTTTTTATACTCTTCTAAGCCTTTCCAGTATTTTTTATTGCTTTCCATTTAAGCTATATTACTGTTTATCGAACGTTCTTTTTATTAAACTCTAATTAATAGTGGCACTTACCACATTCTAAACCACCCAAAGCTGCAGGAGTGATTTTCTCACCTTTCTTGATTTTCTCATGCGCTTCAATAATCTTATCATAGAATGCATTTCCTTTAACTTCAAGTTTGGTGTCTTTATGACAGTTAACACACCATTTCATGGTAAGTGGAGAGTATTGATATATCTCTTCCATTGTATCAACCGGACCATGACATGCAAAGCAAACAGGCTCATTAGGTTTCAAACCTTTCTCTTTTCTGATAGCTTCTTCACCTACAACTACGTGTTGAGAGTGATTAAAGTAAGCGAAGTCAGGAAGGTTGTGAACACGAACCCATTCAACTGGTTTTTCTTTTGAGTGATCATAAGTCATAGTTGCCGGATCATATCCAAGGGCAGTATAGATCTTTTGAATCTCTGGTGAAATCTCGCCATCATATTTCTCTGTTGCCTGCACTGATTTGTGACAGTTCATACAAACATTCAAAGATGGAATGGTTGAGTTTTTCGATTTAAATGCACCAGCATGGCAATACTGACAATCAATTTGATTGGTACCTGCGTGCAGCTCATGCGAGAACTTGATCGGTTGTACCGGTTGGTAACCAGTATGAACACCTGTATCCCACATACCCATCCAGCCAAATGAACCTAAGGTTATAATTAAGCCCAGGATGAAGAAAAATACAAATTTCTTATTCTTAAATAATCTTTTAACACCTGTACCTAAAGAAACGCTATCTTCTTCCGCAAGAACAACTCCTTGTTTTTGAAGTATCAAACGCTCTAACATTTTTATCGCACGACCTAAAACGATCAATACAATAATAGATATCAGGATAATTGCGGCAACCCCTGCGATTGAAAAACTGGAAACACCTTCAGAAGCACTTTCTGTTGCTGCTTTATCTCCTTCTTTCTTAGGCTCACCTGCCTTAGCGTAAGCTATAATGTTTTTAATTTGATCATCAGTCAAACGTGGAAATGTTGTCATCTCCGCAGCTGAGAACTTAGAAGCCTCTATGGCTTGCTTGTCTCCTGCATCAACTAACGCTTTCCAGTTTCTGATCCACTTGATTGCAAAAGCTTCATCAAGCTCATTAAGTTTTGCTGTTAATGCCGGACCAGTACTGTTACGATCTAACTGGTGACAAGAATTACAATTATCCTTAAATAGTTTGCGGCCCTCTACTACATCTTGTGCCTGTGTTGCAGAAACGATTAAAACAGATAGAGCCGTAAACATGAATGCCGACTTCCAAACTCTTCTAACGATCAATGAGATATCCCTCATAATGAGTATTTTATGCTATTTTTTAAAAAACTTTATAAACGCAATTGGCTTTTAAACTTAGGTCCTTCACCAAAACGTCCACAAAAGTAAAATTTATTAACTTACCAATGACAAATAAATGACAGTAAATACAATTTATAATCAATCTAAATAGTTCGTTTTTTATGCTTTAAACGACGAAAATCAGCATTTTTTTAAAAATCACTGATTCCATTTTAAGTCCTACTTTCAAAGCAGGACTTGTTAATTTAAATTACATTTTTAATATCCACGCAAAGATCAGTGGCGCCACTATAGTCGCATCCGATTCTACAATGAATTTCGGTGTATTTATATCCAACTTACCCCAGGTAATTTTTTCATTAGGAACTGCCCCTGAATATGAGCCGTATGAAGTTGTCGAATCAGAGATCTGACAGAAGTAACTCCAAAATGGAATATTCTCCATTTCCATGTCCTGATACAACATTGGAACCACACATATAGGAAAATCTCCAGCTATACCACCGCCTATCTGAAAGAATCCAATTCCTTTACCATCGCTGTTTTTGATATACCAATCTGCTAACCAGCCCATGTACTCAATACCACTTTTCATGGTAGTTGCTTTAACTTCTGATTTCATCACATATGAGGCAAAGATGTTACCCATTGTAGAATCTTCCCATCCCGGAACAACAATTGGCAAATTCTTTTCTGCCGCTGCCAGCATCCATGAATTCTTAGGATCAATTTCATAATATTGTTCCAAATCTCCGCTTAACAACATTTTATACATAAACTCATGCGGGAAATAACGTTCTCCTGCATTGTCTGCATCTTTCCAGATTTTATAAATATGTTTTTGCAATCTGCGAAATGCTTCTTCTTCAGGAATACAAGTGTCGGTAACACGATTGTAATGGTTCTCTAATAAATCCCATTCATCCTGAGGGCTCAAGTCGCGATAGTTAGGAACTCGTTTATAATGTGAGTGCGCAACAAGGTTCATAATATCTTCTTCCAGATTCGCGCCTGTACATGAAATAATTGATACTTTGTCCTGACGAATCATCTCAGCCAGTGAAATTCCCAATTCTGCGGTACTCATCGCGCCAGCTAGCGTGATCATCATTTTACCACCTTCATCTAAGTGCGTTTCATATCCCTTAGCTGCATCCATCATTGCGGCTGCATTAAAATGGAGATAATTGCGCTCCATGAATTGAGATATAGGTCCTCTTGTTGTACTCATTTTGATCTTAATTTTGTTGCCGCAAAAATAGGCAAATAATCTTAATGCCCTAATTGTACTTCACCTCTCCTTAAAAACCGGTACGACTACCTGTCTTATCTAAAGCAAGATTCTATCTTAACAATACAAACAACACTGTTTTTCTTCTTATAACGACCTTTTCTCATCATGTAAAAATCTAGTTAGGATAAGTTCCAAACTTTAGGATTCAATTTCAAACACTGGCCTTAAAGTTGCTAGGCAGAACTGATAATTAAATTTTTCTACTATTTTAGGCCAATGAAGAGAATTTCCCTGTGCACCGTATTTGTTTTAATAGCCCTAAGTTCAATGGCGCAAAAGAAACTAATAGAGCGCTATCTATCTAATAAAACAGATTCCTCACGCAGGCCTAGTTTTATGCCCGTTCCGGTTTTTAGATATACACAAGAAATAGGCCTTGAATTTGGCATTGGTGCACTCTATTCTACTTATCTAGACAGGAAAGACCTTACAAATCGCAGTTCAAATTTTTCAACTGTGCTTTCTGCATCTACTAAGGGCCAATATAACATCTCCTTGAAAGGAGATGTTTGGACAAAACAAAACACGCATCACTACATTGCTGAAGTGCGCTTTAAAAGAATGCCCTTCGATTTTTATGGTGTAGGCAATGAAACTCTTGAGGCAAACGAAGACAGACTCATTCAAGGCTATGTTAAAGTTGGCCTAGAAGCCGAAAAATTACTCCTACCTCATATGTACAGTGGTTTATCTCTTGGCTTTGAAAACTATCATTTTACCGATAAAGAAGTGGGAGGCATTTTTACCACCGACCAAACACTAATCCACAAAATAGGAGGTTCTGTATTCTATGCAGGAATTTCCCAGACATATGACACCAGAAATTCTAACAACTATACAACCAAAGGCTTTTACGGAAAGGTAACCTATCAATATGCACCAGACTTTTGGGGAGGAGAGAATTTCACAGGAAGTTTAATAAAAGCCAATGTTCGCAATTTTTGGTCCTTATCGCCCAAATTTGTCATCGGGGTAAATGGATTATTCCACTCTGTGCAAGGCAAGAACATACCCTTCTACTTATTACAACAAATGGGTAACGACGAAATAATGAGGGGCTACTATACCGGGCGATACAGAGAAAGGAATTTACTTGCCGCCCAGGCAGAGTTACGCTATCGTTACAACAACAGGTTTGGCGCTGTCATATTTGGTGGCGCAGGACAAGTATTTGATAATGGCGACCTATCCATCAAAAGTTTTAAACCTTCATATGGAGCTGGTGGGCGTTACTTCTTTGATCCTGAAAAAGGATTAAGTGTACGCGTTGATTATGGTATTGGCGAAAAACGCGCAAATGAAAAACGCCAAACCGGTTTTTACATCAGTTTAGCTGAAGCATTTTAAAACTTTATCTTAAAGTGCTCCTTAGCCTGTCCTTTTCTAAAATAAACCAACCCTATCCAAAACAAATCAATTGTAACAACAACCTCCGGGTGATTCTTAATTTCTTGCCAGGCTTCCTTCATTCCTTTACTCCAATATATATCATCAAATATGAGCAGGGAGTTTTCATGAATCTTAGGTAAGCACCAATTGAAATAATTTAATGTAGCCTCTTTTCTATGATTACCATCAATGTAAACAAAATCAAGCTTTTCTGCTTTAGTTATAACGTCAGGAAGTAATACATCAAAATTTCCAACCTGCAATTCAACATTTTCAAGATCCAGTTCTTTAAAATTATTATGCGCAACTTTCGCAGTTTCCGGACAACCCTCAATTGTAATAACATCTGCTTCAGGACAAGCTTTCGATAAATAAGCCGTAGTTATGCCTAAACAAGTACCTAGTTCAATAATAGCTTTAGGATTATTGTCTTTTGCTAAACGATAAATCAATTGAGCCAAAGCAGGATTCTTCAATGCGTTCTTCGCAATCTGACTTACCTTCTTTGTTCGGTTCTTATTTAAATGAGAACCTGCACCCAGATCGGTCACAGTTACTAATGAATCGTCATTGAAAAGTTTTTTTCTCTGCGCTTCAATGCTTTTATATTCACTTTTAGACTTAAAATCGTAAATTACCTCATCCGTAAGTTTATAAACAAATGGGGAATGGGTACCATGCCTGCTTTTAGAGGTAAAGCGATGCTTCAGATAATCACTGATAAAGTTAAAAACCATAGCCGCAAAAATAGGCATTCAAATTTGTATGTTTAATGGAAAACATTAAAGAAATAACTGCTTTAGTAAAACTTCTTGATGATCCCGATCAGGAAATCTATCAACACGTTGAGGGACGACTGCTTGAATATGGCAATGAAGTCATTGACTACCTTGAAAATGCCTGGGAACATTCATTAGATTCTTTGCTTCAACAAAGGATAGAAAATATTGTACATAAGATACAGTTTTCAAATGTCAAGGAAGATCTTAATTTATGGTATCAAAGCGGAGCATTTGATCTGTTACAAGGGGCCTTAGTCATTAACCGCTATCAATATCCTGATCTTGATGAGGATAAGGTGATTCTTCAGATTGAAGAAATCAAAAGAGAAATCTGGTTAGGATTGCAATACGAAATGAGTTCTATTGAAAAGATAAAACTCATCAACCATATCTTTTATAACATTTACGGCTTTAGTGGAAATACAAAAAACCACCACGACCCACAGAATTCATATATAAACCAAGTACTGGAAAGTAAAAAAGGCAATCAGATTTCGCTTGCCATCATCTATTCTACACTTGCGCAAAAACTGGATATCCCTGTATATGGCGTAAACCTGCCTCAGCATTTTATTTTAGGATATATAGACGAAAGTAAGCGCGAAGAACAGGAATTTGGAGTTCTTTTTTACATTAACGCATTTAACAAGGGGGCCATATTTGGTAAACACGACGTTGATCAGTTTCTCCGACAGCTAAACCTCGACCCTCTTCCAGGATTTTACGCACCCTGCAGCAACGTAGAGATCATCAGGCGTGTTATCCGCAACCTGATATCTGCTTATGAGAATCTGGGTTCAAAAGAAAAGGTTGAAGAGCTTAAGGAATTACAGGATATTCTGGCAAATACTGAGCTTTAAATTATAGAAACTTATTACTTTTCATCCAATTCGTCAGCCGCTCAAACCAGTCGTCTGATGTGGTTTTGTTATTCAAACCAAAACCATGTCCGCCACCTTGATATAAATGCATCTCTGCCTTAACCTTGTTAGCCACCAATGCCTGATTAAAAATAATACTATTTTGTACCGGCACACCGTTATCATCATTAGCATGAACTAAAAATGTTGGTGGTGTTTGTGGCGTTACATGTTTCTCATTGGAAAAATATTCTTTTTGTGCCTGCGTTGCATTAGCACCTGCCAGATTATTTGCAGAACCTGTATGTGGTGATTCAATAAATGAAATAACCGGATAAATTAAGATAGAAAAATCTGGTCTCAGGCTAAGCTTCTCTTTATTCTCAATTTTCACATCATTGTAGTGAACCGTTAATGTCGAAGCAAGGTGGCCACCTGCAGAAAAGCCCATAATACCAATTTTTGCTGGATCAACGTTCCATTTATTAGCTTGCCCCCTTACCAGATAGATAGCCTGTTCTGCATCCAGCAATGGCCCAAATGATTTATCAACCATTATTGCATCATTAGGTAAGCGATACTTCAGCACAAATGCAGCTACACCTATATCATTAAATCGCTTTGCAACATTATACCCCTCATGATTAATAGCCAAAATACCATAGCCCCCGCCCGGGCAAATGATAACAGCTGCTCCAGTAGCCTTTTCCTTTGAAGGTAAAAATACAGTAAGCGTTGGTTCAGATACTTTACTGATCCGTATAATTCCGTCATCTCCAACAGGAGCGGTCTCTTTAAAATCTGCAGGTGCTGGTTTTGATCCCGGTATTACGCCGGGATATAATTTAACTATTTCCTGAGCATTCAAATTAGCTGTACACATCAGTATCATTAATAACGAGGTAAAATATTTCATCTTTAAAATTCCATTAAGTATGCTTTTAAAAAGTTGTTTATATCCCCATCCAGCACAGCCTGCGGGTTTGAGGTTTGGTAATTGGTCCGATGATCCTTCACCCTCCTGTCATCCAGCACATAACTCCTGATCTGCGAGCCCCACTCTATCTTTTTCTTACTTCCTTCTACCAAGGCTGTAGCTTCCATACGCTTGCGCATCTCGATCTCGTAAAGCTGCGATTTCAATAAGCGAATAGCATTTTCTTTATTCTGAAGCTGTGAACGCGACTCCTGATTCTTAATAATGATTCCCGAAGGTTTATGATATAAACGAACTGCAGTTTCTACCTTGTTTACATTCTGGCCCCCGGCACCACCCGACCGGAACGTTTCAAACTCTATCTCCGAATCCTTTACTTCAATTTCTATGGTGTCATCAACCAGTGGATATACATAAACCGAGGCAAAAGAAGTATGTCTTCTCGCATTGGAATCAAATGGAGAGATTCTGACAAGGCGATGTACCCCATTTTCTCCCTTTAAATACCCATAGGCGAATTCACCCGAGATTTCAATTGTAACTGTTTTAACACCCGCTACCTCACCTTCCTGGTAATCCTGCTCACTTACCTTGTATCCATTTTTCTCAGCCCACATTAAGTACATACGCATTAACATATAAGCCCAATCGCAGCTTTCTGTACCTCCGGCACCCGCGGTAATCTGCATTACTGCATTCAGCTGATCTTCTTTGGTTTTGAGCATATTTTTCAGCTCCAGATCTTCTATGGCATTTACACAGAGATCAAACTGTTCCTGCATTTCTGCTTCAGTGGCATCTCCGCTCTGCCAGAAGTCGAAAAGCACTTGGGTATCTTCCATCAGGCTGTTGGCGTGCTGCCAGCCATCAGTCCACACTTTTTTCGAATTGATTTCAGCAATATGTTTTTCTGCTTTCTTTGGGTCGTCCCAAAAATTTGGTTGCAGGGTAAGCTCCTGCTCAATACGAATATCTTCTAATCGGTTTTCAACGTCAAAGGTACCTCCTCAGCGACGCTACTCTGTCCCTTAAATCCTGAATTTGTTCTTTAGTCATAATCACAAATATATAATATAAAACACAAATGGCTACTTAAACAATGTTTAAATAGCCATTTGTTAAAAGAGGGAGAATTAATTAAAAAGCCCCTTTAGTTTATCTACAATTCCATCTCCTTTACCCTCTGCCCCAGTCGCACCATCATTATTTCCTGTAAACATTCCTGTAATATCCGACAGATCGAATTTACCATCCGGCCCTGCAAGGTTACCTAATACGTCTTTAATATTAAATGAATTATCATTTGGATCGTTAGTTTTATTTACAAATTTTTCCATTATTGTAGGAATAATAGAAGCAGCAATACTTTTTGCAGATTCCATGTTGATACCCAACCCCGCCAGTTTTTCTGTAAAACCGGATGACGCCTGATCAACAACTGAACCTGTACCTCCATTTTTAAATGTATCTACTAAACCTCCAATATCTCCTGATGACAGCTTTTCTTTAAGCGCATCAATAATAGAACCTGATGCGGCTTCAATTGCTGCGTCATTTTGCTCATTCGGAACTGCACTATTATTCACAATAGCGTCCTGAACATTTTCTGTTACCAATTGTTTTAAATTTTCAATCATAGCTAGTTTTTTTATGGCAATGGATTGCCTATTATATTTAAATATAGCTAAAATAATTCTCTTGTATGAACTTCCGATGAAACTATGTTTATCATTAAAATATTAAATCTCTGCAATCAAATTTTGTGAAATAAAATAAACCGCTACATTTACAAAAACACTAATTATTATGCTTCCAACAGTAAACTTTACAGAAACCGCCGCTTACAAATACCTGGCCGATCACTTTATTAACATCAATGAAAAAAGCTTAAAACAGCTATTTGCAGAAGATGAAGGCCGATTTGAGAAATTCTCCTTAATATTTGAAGATATCTTGGTCGACTATTCGAAGAACCGAATTGACGATACCACTATAGCTCTGCTCATTCAATTAGCCAGAGAATGCAAATTAGATGAAGCAATAAAGGCAATGTTTAGTGGAGATAAAATTAACCAGACAGAGGGCAGACAAGTATTGCACATCGCATTACGCGAACCTGCCGACGGTGAAATTTTAGTAGATGGCAAAAACGTTGTTAAGGACGTCCATCAGGTGCTTTCAAAAATGGAAAAATTCAGTAATGCCATCATTTCCGGAAGCTGGAAAGGCTATACTGGCAAAGTGATAACTGATGTTGTTAATATTGGTATTGGAGGTTCTGATTTAGGCCCTGTAATGGTTACCGAAGCTTTAAAGGCATACAAAAATCATTTAAACATGCATTTTGTATCAAATATAGATGGCACCCACATTGCAGAAACTTTAAAACAGGTTAATCCTGAGACTACATTGTTCCTGATTGCCTCAAAAACGTTTACTACGCAGGAAACCATGACCAATGCAAATACTGCAAGAAGCTGGTTTCTGGAAAAAGGTGCAAAAGCTAATGACATTGCAAAACACTTTGCTGCCTTATCAACCAATGCAAAAGACGTTTCTGCTTTTGGAATTGATACTGAAAACATGTTCGAATTCTGGGATTGGGTTGGTGGAAGATATTCTCTATGGAGTGCAATCGGATTACCAATTTCATTGAGTATAGGTTTCGATAACTTTAAACAATTATTAGCTGGAGCACATTCCGCAGATCAACATTTTGAAACTTCAGAATTTGAGATCAATATCCCCGTTTTATTAGGTCTTATAGGCGTTTGGTATATCAACTTCTTTAATGCCGAAACTCAGGCCATTTTACCTTACGATCAATACATGCACCGCTTTGCGGCTTATTTCCAACAAGGCGATATGGAAAGTAACGGTAAACATGTAGATCGAAATGGAAATGATGTAAACTATGAAACCGGCCCAATCATTTGGGGTGAGCCTGGTACGAACGGTCAGCATGCCTTTTATCAATTAATACACCAGGGAACACGCTTAATCCCTTGCGATTTTATTGCCCCTGCACAAAGTTTAAACCCTATCGGCGATCATCATCCAATTCTTTTATCGAATTTCTTTGCTCAAACAGAAGCTTTAATGAATGGAAAAACCAAAGAGCAGGTAGTTTCAGAACTTAAAAAAGAAGGTAAGTCAGACGAAGAGATTGACAAACTGGCGCCATTTAAAGTATTTGAAGGTAACAGACCGACCAACTCTATCTTATTAAAGAAAGTTACACCATTTAGCTTAGGAAGTCTTATAGCTATTTATGAGCATAAGATCTTTGTACAAGGCATTATATGGAACATCTTCAGCTTTGATCAGTGGGGTGTTGAGCTTGGTAAACAATTAGCAAAAAGTATTTTACCTGAACTGCAAGACAATAATGATGTTTCTTCTCATGATGGATCTACAAACGGATTGATCAATCAATACAAAGCCTGGAGAAGTTAAGTATTGAACACTTAGTTTGTGTATTTACTTAAATGATCACATTAAACCTTTTAATGTTAATTTATTCTAACCCAACAGAGTAGCATGATCATATTTTATGATTAAAAAGGTTTAATGCTATTTTATTTGTAAATTGAGATATAAAACACATTTAAAGTAAATCATCATGAAAACGCTTAAAAACACATTACTGTTGGTTATCATGTTCATCGCGATACAGGTTTCTGCCCAAACGGATAAAGAAACCACCGCAAGACTGGTAGAAGCCAAAACTTTGGTATTTAACGCTACAACAGCATTACCAATGGCAAATATGGATCTTAATAAGGTTCTCCAAAGATTTCCGGGAGGGCAGGGAAGCGGAGCAATTCAGCTTAGTGGATCCCAATATACGCTAACAATAGCTAAAGATAGTGTAGAAGCATATTTACCTTACTACGGCAGGGCATACAGTGCAAATTTAAATCCTAACGACTCAGGCATTAAATTTAAATCTAAAGATTTCACCTACAAAACCGAGAAAAGGAAAAAAGGTGGCTGGCTAATAACCATTAGACCAAAAGACACCAAAGATGTACAATCACTTACGCTAAGTGTTGGAGAAAAAGGATACGCAGTGCTTAACGTAACCAGTAACTACAGACAAGCCATTGCATTCAACGGCTTCATTAGCGAGCCCGTTGCAAAGTCTAATAATGCACCTGCTAAATAATTAAAGAATAGCGTTAGTTCTTTTTTACAGGAACTAACGCTATTTCAAATAACTTCGGCCATTTCTTTCCTGTAACAAATAGACGCTTATCTTGTTTATCCCAGGCTATACCGTTTAAAACATCATTTAAAATACTATCTTCTGTTTTAAAGTATCCCTTTGGCAACAATCCGCTCAAGTCTATTTTCTTCTCAACAATCCCTGTATTAGGGTCGATTACTACTAAATAATTGTATTGATAAATATTTGCGTAGATTTTTCCGTCTATATATTCAAGCTCATTAATAGAATCAACTGCCCCAAGGTTATCATAAACATCAATTACACGTTCATCTTTATAGGTATCCTTATTCATGAAATAAAGTCGGTTTGTACCGTCAGACATGATCAACTGCTTACCATCATAACATAAACCCCAACCCTCTCTGCTGGTTTGATAAGGAAATGTTCCAATTTGTTTAAAGGTCTTGGCATCATATACAAACCCGGAATTCGCTTTGTAGGTTAACATTACAATCTTATCGTCTACAAGTGTAGATCCTTCTCCAAAATATTGCTTGTCAAGATCTATCTTTTGCACAGCCTTGCCAGTTGCTAAATCTACCCATCTTAATGTCGAGAAACCGTTCTCACCAGTACTTTCCAGTAATCTCCCATTATGGTATTCCAGTCCCTGAGTATATGATGAAGTATCGTGCGGATAAGTCTTAACAATTTTATAAGTTAGCAGCTCAGGGTTTAATCCCGACCTTAACACAATATTAATTGTCGAAGTATCTTTTTTACTCCCATCATCAGTTATTGCTGTAATTATCTTATATCCTACGGCCAGTCCTTTTGTTTTTATACTTATGGCCTCTGTGCCGTTCTTTGTTTCAACAGTTTTACCATCTACCTGGTAAGTAACTGATTTAATCTGGTTGTCTTTTGGAACATCGAGTTCCACTTTTACCTCATCACCCAAACCAAACATTTGCCCTTGTTCGGGTGCTTTAAACCCAACTACAGAAACAGAAGGTTCATTCTTACAAGAAAAGATAAATGAAACGCTAAATAGTAGAGAAAGGATTGGTATTACCTTAAAGAAATTGGTGTTATTTTTAACTTGGCCAGAATGCATCTTCAATATGATTAATTTTATAAAGGTGTTTATTTTCAAAAACAATTGCAATAATATCGAAACGAATTTCACCTTGGTTGTTATTCATTTCAATGTAGGCAGATGAAGCATACTCAAGTTGTCTTTCCTTCTTAATGCTTACAAAATCTTCAGGCTCACCATAATCTGTCGAACTTCTTGTTTTTACTTCAACAAAAATTATTRTCCCTTCCTCATTAGCTATAACGTCAACCTCCGCTCTACCGTACATCCAGTTCATTTTTAGTATCCGATAACCCAGATTTTCTAAATACTCTTTAGCAATATCTTCTCCTCGTTTACCTAAATCGTTGTGACTGGCCATTACTTTAATATAACAGTTCCAAGGTACTTAGAAATATCCCGCTCTACACCCTTTATCATCATGTGGCGCTGCATCAAAATCTCCTGGTTTACCGGGTCGGTTTCACTTGCAAGTTCTTTTGTAATATCGGTAAGCATCTTGCCAATTTTGTTCTTTTTAAGATGATAGAGCCCACCAAAAATTGTTGCTTTTAAGTTTATGCTCTCATCTCTAACATAAATATTATGTCTGTTTTCCCAATTCTCGCTTAGTGAATAGGGTGAGGTTGATAATGTGATGGCAAGATCAACAATCCGCCTGTCTCCACTTTTAATAAACTGACTGGCAACCGGCAAATGACCGTTCTCTATTTCTTCTCTGTATGTGTCAATAATGAGTTTACATATCTCATCCTCAAAAGTAACATCAGCTAAGTTCTGTATAATAAAAGAACCAATATACATATTGTCAATCTTATCCCAGGTAACCAGCTCATGACCAAATGCCAGTAGTAGCCGAATGATCTCGCGTTCCTGTATTAGATTTGTATCCGCTGTTTCTACCTGCTCTGCAGGTCCGGCCGACTCTCCAGGGTTCTCAAACAGATTATCAGGCGGCCCATCTTGCTGATATGGGTTTTGTTGGTATTGCGACTGCTGAGGTTGGTTGCCCCCACTTGTTTTTTTAAATTTGGCGGCCCTGATTTTATTCAGTTCAGAAAGCAATATCCTTTCTTCAACCTGCAACAAACCACTGCATTCTCTAATAAAAACAGAAGCTTTAATGTCGTCAGGTATTTTAGCGATACTTTCTACAATATCCCTAATAATACCTGCCCTTTTTATAGGATCAGTCCCAGCCTCTTTTAACAGGATGCTGGCTTTATACAGAATAAAATCCTTACGGTTATTTTCTATGTACTTTTTAAACTCTCCCGAACCAACATGATGCATGTAAGAATCAGGATCATGCCCATCCGGAAAAAGCACAACCTTAACGTTCAATCCTTCTTCAAGGATCATATCTAAACCTCTCAGAGAGGCTTTAATACCCGCAGCATCACCATCATAAAGAATGGTAACATTTTCCGAGAACCTACCAATCAGCCTTATTTGTTCGGTAGTTAATGATGTTCCCGACGAGGCCACCACGTTTTCTATGCCGGCTTGGTGAACAGCTAAAACATCTGCATAACCTTCAACCAGATAACAGTTATCTGCATCTCTAATTGCCTTCTTTGCATGAAACAAACCATAAAGCACGTTAGATTTATGGTAAATATCGCTTTCCGGTGAGTTTACATATTTAGGAACATTTTTATCTGTTTTTAATGTCCTGCCACCAAAACCAATTATCCTTCCGGTAAAATTATGAATTGGGAACAGCACCCGACCTCTGAAACGGTCATACAGCCTGCCTTTATCATTCCTGATTGCAAGGCCCGTTTTCTCCAGATATTCTTCTTTATGACCTGCTCCAACAGCACTCTGGATCAAAGCATCCCAGGCATCGGGCGAATAACCCAATTGGAATTTCTTTAAAATATCCTCTCTAAAACCACGCTCCTTAAAATAACTTAGGCCAATTGCCCGGCCATCCTCACCTGTCCACAGCTCATTGGCAAAGTAATTTGCAGCGTACTCAGAAACGATGTACAAGCTCTCGCGGGCATTCTGTGCTTCTATATTTTGAGGCGACTGAACAGTCTCCTCTACTTCGATATTATATTTATTGGCCAGAAATTTAAGTGCCTCCGGGTAGGAGTACTTTTCGTGGTCCATAATAAAGTGAACAGAATCGCCCCCTTTACCACACCCAAAACACTTATAAATCCCCTTGGCCACCGACACGTGAAACGAAGGGGTTTTCTCATTGTGAAATGGACAATTTCCAATTAAACTTGAGCCACGCTTCTTTAGAGTCACAAAATCACCAACCACCTCCTCAATACGAGCGGTTTCCGTGATTTTGTTTATGGTATCCTGATCAATCATTCCCTATTATTTATCCTCTCTTCCAAATGCAGCAAAATGCTGAAATCTATTTTACCAATGGCAATAACTTTTCTGCTAAAGTCTGATTGCCCTTTTCATTCAAGTGCACGCCATCAGAAGTTAAAATTCCTTTGTCTTTATCTTCGGTATTATGCTCAGCGTTATAAGTCTTAAATATTGCTCTCAAATCACAAAGTGGGAGGTTATTCTTAGCAGCGAGTTCTCTTATAGCACCAGAATACTTATCCAAATCTCCATCCATCTCATTTACGCCATTCTTTTTCTCACCAATTACTGCCGGGGTACAAAGAACAACCTTGGCACCATTTGCCTGAATCTTATTTATCAATGCCTGATAGAACTTAATAAACTTATCGTAATCTGTTCCTGTTCTGCTCGACTGCTTGTGCCATACATCATTAACCCCTATGTAAATTACTACCAGATTTGGTTTTTTGTTCAGCACGTCTTCTTCCATTCGAAGATAAAGGTCATATACCTTATTACCACCAATGCCTGCACCTATAACCTCGTATTTTGCAGGGTCAAGCGCCTTTTTTATTAGGTCAACGTACCCACCCGGCTCAACGCCGGCCTGAGTAATAGAATCTCCAAAGAAGATGATCTTTTTGGGTTTATTATTCATAGCAGAGAAAAGTAATACCATAAGAAATGCAGACAGTAACGTCAGTGATTTGAAGTAAGTTTTCATTGTTATAATCTTTTAAAAATAAAAGCTTAAAGAGCTTCTTACGAAGTTAAAAAATTACTTTCCTTTTCCAAGGTGATAATCCTTATGTACAATTAAAAAGCTGGCGCGTTCTTCCTTTTTTAAAGGATAGTCCCAATTCCCCTGATAAGAGATTTTGGTGGGCAGTTTCTCGTCGCCGAAATAACTGGTTTCGATATTCATCTGCACATTAAAATCAAACAGCATATTGCTGTATTTCATATCTACATAACGGCCCAGTATTTCGAAAGTGCGCTTATCAAAAATAGTAGTAAGCTCCTTTATCATTAGGCCTTCTTTGGTTCCGTTGCTTAAATCCTTCTTCACCGTCACCTTAAAACGGTATACCGGAATTGAATCCAGATATGTCCCGCTGTAATAGCTGTAATCGTAATACTGTCGCATATTAGCAGTAAAAATTTCTGTTTTACTACCAATAAAAGGCAAGCCTTTAATTGGTTTTCCCGGAGCAAAGATCAATGTTTTTAATTTATCCTTATACCCTGCATTTGCACCATCTGCCTTTCCTCCCTTTGAATCTTCTTCCGAAAATTCAGTTTTGTAAGCATTCATAAAGATGTAGTCAAACATTTCAATCGTATACAATTGGTATTTGCCATTCTTTCTGTACACCTTTCCGGTATCCTGTTTTGCAAGGTATACCATCTTTTCGGGGCCTTCATTAGTATGTTTGATCTTGCGATAGATCCGCCCGTCTACCTTATTTTTCTTATTATAAGTATAGATGTTGTTCTCTGCAATGAAATTATACTTCTTCATATTTCTGAAAGCCTTATAAAAGCTTTCATCAGTAATAATGGCGTTAATAAAAGTCTCTACACCAAATTTCTGAGCAGAGATATTTACGGCCGAATCAAGCTGTATGGTTTTAATAGTATCTGGATTAAAACGATCTATTTCCTGAGCAGATCCTTTTAAAGTAATTCCAACTAGTACAGCTAACCAAAGTATTTTCTTCATCTATTCTAATTATGTAGTCGATCGTCAAGCGTTCGTAATCCTGGTTTGGTAAGCGCTCGTCATTCTGAATTTATTTCAGAATCCCGTTTGAGCAGGTTTTGAGTAGTATGTCCGAGATCCTGAAATAAATTCAGGATGACGAGTGCACTAGGATAACGCATATAACATGATACTATTAATTACCCAGCTGCTTAAGCGCAACATAAGCCATCAATCCTGTAGATGTCTTTAGTGCATCTTCATCAATATCAAAGTTAGGCGTATGAACAGAATAGGTAGTTCCTTTTTCTTTATTTCCTGTTCCTAATCTGTAAAAGCAAGCGTCTGTAACTTGCGAGTAATACGCAAAATCCTCTGCAGCCATCCATATATCCAGGTCAACCACATTCTCTTTACCTAAATAATCTTCAGCAAAAGCACGCGTATTAGCTGTTAACTTCTCTTCATTTATCAAATAAGGATAGCCGTCCATAATTCTAAAATCACAGCTTCCACCCATACTTTCGGCAATTCCTTCGGCCATTTTTTTCATTAAGCGCTTTGCTTCTTTGCGCCATTCTTCGTTTAATGTTCTAAAAGTACCTTCAATTTTCACCTCATTAGGGATAATATTCGTTGCCCCGTTGGCTTGTACTTTTCCAAAAGAAAGGACAGAAGGTAATCTTGGATCTGCATTTCTGCTCACAATCTGCTGCAATGCAATAATAATATGAGAAGTGATCAATACAGGATCTATATTTTGATGTGGCTGTGCACCATGCCCGCCCTTTCCATGAACCGTTACATACAATTCATCGGTAGATGCCATATAAATACCTGAACGGAAGCCTACTTTACCGGTATCAATTAGAGGCATCACATGCTGCCCAACTATCGATTGCGGCTTAGGGTTTTCAAGCACCCCCTCCTTAATCATAATACTTGCACCACCGGGCAAAACCTCCTCGGCAGGTTGAAATATCAACTTAATAGTACCTCCAAATTCAGCCTTTAAGCTATTCAGGATATAAGCACTACCTAATAAAGAAGAACTATGTACATCGTGTCCGCAAGCATGCATTACGCCGGGATTTTTAGAAGTATAAGGTTTCTCATTAGCTTCCAATATAGGCAAGGCGTCCATATCAGCACGCAATGCAATGATGTTATCAGATGGAAGATCTCCCTTAATAATTCCTACAACTCCTGTATTGGCCATATCAGAAAAAGGAATACCCCAATCTGTTAAATGCTTTTTAATATATGCTGAAGTTTCAAATTCCTTAAAGGAAAGTTCCGGGTTGGAATGAAGGTGCTGACGGTAGCCAACAACCTGTTCAAAAATATCATTTGAAAGTGCCTGTATCTTATCTTTCTGGATCATCGTTGTATTCTAAATTAGGTGCATTAATCTTTTCCCTGAATATAAATAGCGTAGGAAAATTACTTCTTAGTTCGTTCATAAATCGCTGAGCTTCCAGGCGCGTCCGGAAATCTCCTACCCTTAAATAGTAGTTAGGCTCTTTATAAGTGATGTAAGTATTAACTGCTGGGTAAAGTGAATTAAATCTTGATTGCTCATTAAAAACCTGTCTTCTGTCTGATCCATAAAATGCCTGAACCCTATATCCCATCTGCGATACCACTGGCCCCGGCTTATAGGGTACAGTCCCCGTCCCTGGCTCCTTTGTATTTAACGCAATGCGTTTTGCTATTAAGCTATCTATCATTGGGTCCTTAATTATAGTTACCTGACCCCTGGTTTGAGCAAACAGACCAAAATAGGAACAACAGAATAACGCAGCAAATAGTAGTTTCATGAACAAGGCTTTAAAAAAAGAATGCCGATTTTTTTACAAAAATCGGCATTCTTTATCTTTATTACAAATTACAATCCTGCACCGTGACAGTTTTTGTATTTCTTACCACTTCCACAAGGGCATGGTTCGTTTCTTCCTATTACCGTATCCTTACGGATAGGCTGCTGAGGCACGTGTTCACGTGTATCCTCCATCTGAGCAACATCAGCTGAACTTGTAGCCTGATTAAATTCAGGTTTAGACATTTTCAATCTGGTTGGTGCTGGTCTTGGAGCCTGAGCTTCCCTTACATCATTAGGATCTGTCTGTACCGGAATTCCACCTTTATACAAGAAACTAACCACCTCTTTATTTACCGCATTTAACATGTTTTTAAACAAGTTAAATGCTTCCATTTTATAGATGATCAATGGATCTTTTTGTTCGTATACCGCATTCTGTACAGATTGCTTTAACTCGTCCATTTCACGTAAGTGCTCTTTCCACGACTCATCAATAAGCGCAAGTACAATTGTTTTCTCAAAAGATCTGGTAACCTCACGACCACCGTTATCAATTGCCTTTTTCAAACCTACAGGAACCTGTACACTACGTACACCATCAGTAAAAGGAACAACGATTTGCTCTATCTGCTCACCACGCTCCTGATATACCTGAGTTAATACCGGCATAGCCTGAGCAATAATTGCATCAGATTTTCTTGCATAGAAAGCAGTTACTTCCTCAAATAA
>NZ_JBFTIZ010000027.1:0-17336 GCF_056395165.1 Pedobacter sp. 10L46_2 | reverse complement strand
GCTGAACTCAGCTTCATCAATAGCTGTATCTGCAGAGAAGTTTTTAATTACCTCAAGCTTAAAGCCTTCGTAATTTCCTTCTTCTTTGTATTCAGTTACAATATCTTCCGCAACATCAAATACCATATTGCTCATGTCAACATCTAAACGCTCGCCGAACAAAGCATTTTTACGTTTAGCATAAATAACCGAACGCTGAGAGTTCATAACATCATCATATTCAAGCAAACGCTTACGAATACCGAAGTTATTTTCTTCTACTTTTTTCTGTGCACGCTCAATAGATTTGGTGATCATTGAATGCTGAATTACCTCACCATCCTCAATACCCATTCTTACCATGATGTTAGAGATTCTTTCAGAACCAAATAACCTCATTAAGTTATCTTCTAATGACACGAAGAACTGAGATGAACCCGGATCTCCCTGACGRCCKGCACGACCACGTAACTGTCTGTCTACACGACGAGACTCATGACGCTCCGTCCCAACAATTGCCAAACCACCAGCATCCTTAACGCCTGGGCCTAATTTAATATCCGTACCACGACCAGCCATGTTGGTTGCAATGGTTACCTGACCAGGTTGTCCTGCTTCAGCAACAATATCAGCTTCTCTCTGGTGCATCTTCGCATTCAGGACATTATGTTTAATACCTCTCAGTTTCAACATACGGCTAAGTAATTCCGAAATCTCAACCGAAGTTGTACCCACCAATACCGGGCGGCCTGCTTCAGTTAATTTTACGATCTCTTCTGCTACTGCATTATATTTTTCACGAACAGTACGGTAAACATAATCCTGATGATCTTTTCTTGAAATAACTCTGTTTGTAGGTATCTCTACTACATCCAGTTTATAGATAGACCAAAACTCGCCAGCCTCTGTAGTAGCTGTACCCGTCATACCGCAAAGCTTGTGGTACATACGGAAAAAGTTTTGCAAGGTAACGGTAGCATAGGTTTGCGAAGCATCTTCAACTTTTACATTTTCCTTTGCTTCGATTGCCTGGTGTAAACCATCTGAATAACGACGGCCATCCATAATACGACCAGTCTGCTCATCTACAATTTTAATTTTACCTTCATCAATGATGTATTCAACATCGATCTCAAATAAAGTATATGCTTTCAACAACTGGTTTACAGAGTGGATACGCTCTGCCTTAATAGAGTAGTCGCGCATTAAAGCATCTTTCTGAGCTATTTTTTCTTCACTGGTTAATGATGATTTTTCGATATCAGCAATCTCAGTACCTACATCAGGTAACACAAAGAAATTGTGGTCTTCACCAGATTTCGTGATCAGCTCGATACCTTTCTCAGTTAGTTCAACCTGGTTGTTTTTCTCATCAATATAGAAGAACAATTCCGAATCTACTTTAGGCATATTCTTAGACTGATCTGCCATATAATGGTTTTCAGTTTTCAATAAGGTTTGTTTTACACTACCCTCACTTAAGAACTTGATCAATGCTTTATTTTTAGGCAAACCACGGTGCGCGCGTAAAAGTGCTAAACCACCTTCGCCCTCTTCTGTACCGGTTTTACCATCATTAATTAATTTTTTTGCTTCGTTTAAAGCTTTGGTAACATATTCTTTCTGAGCAGTAACCAAACGCTCAATACGTGGTTTTAGCTCATGAAATTCATGCTGATCACCAAAAGGAACAGGTCCTGATATAATTAATGGCGTACGGGCATCATCAATTAAAACTGAATCGACCTCATCCACCATTGCAAAATGTAGCTTGCGTTGTACCAGCTGATCAGGAGTTTGCGACATATTGTCACGCAAATAATCGAAACCAAATTCATTGTTGGTACCATAAGTGATATCAGCAAGGTATGCGTCTCTGCGTTCCTGAGAGTTTGGTTCATGTTTATCGATACAATCAACCTTTAAACCATGGAACTCAAATAAAGGACCATTCCACTCCGAGTCACGTCGTGCAAGGTAATCATTCACCGTTACGATGTGTACACCTTGTCCGGCAAGTGCGTTCAGGTAAGCAGGCAGCGTACTTACTAAGGTTTTACCTTCACCAGTGGCCATCTCTGCAATTTTACCATTATGCAATACCATACCACCAATCAACTGAACATCGTAATGTACCATGTTCCAAACTACCTCGGTACCTGCAGCATCCCATTTATTGGCCCAAAGTGCTTTATCACCTTGTATAGTTACATTCTTTTTACGGGCAGCATAGTCGCGGTCAAACTGAGTAGCCGTAACTTCCAGTTGCTCATTTTCAGAGAAACGTCTCGAAGTTTCTTTTACCACTGCAAATGCAGCAGGCAAAATCTCAGACAACACTACTTCTAATTCCTTATCACGATCTTTGATTAAAGCATCAATCTGATCGTATATAGCTGTTTTTTCAGGCAATGACAATTCCTGGCTTTCAGCATCGGTTTTTAACCCGCTTATTTTTCCATCTATTTCTGCTAACGCTTTAGCGATAACATCTTTAAAATAAACTGTTTTATTACGCAGTTCATCATTGCTTAGTGCTGATAATTTTGCGTACTCTTCGTTTATTTTGACTACTATAGGCTGTAATGCCTTAATATCTCTTTCTGATTTGCTTCCAAAAACTTTGGCTAAAAATCCTAACATGTATACTTGTGTTTGTTTATTACTATTATTAAAACTGATAAAATTACAACAACCAAGCCATTACCGGGCTGTAAGCCAGAATGTCAGTTGTCAGTGCGCTCAATGTTTTCGCTTCGCGTCATCCTAAGTTTATTTTCAGAATTCCGGTTTAGCAGGAATTGAGGCATGTGCGAGATCCTGAAATAAATTTGCTTCACAGCTTCTGTGAGGTCAGGATAACGATGAATGCTAAAATTAGGGACTGTTATTCTTGGGCTGTTCCCTTATGGTAAGGTTTAAGATGTTTTGATTATGAGCCCTATATTTAATGATATGTGCTTCAGGAAGTACTCCTATAGTAGTTAAAGCACTATAAGATAAGAAAAAAGGATACCTCGAATCGTCAGGCTGACTTGAGCGAACAGTTGCCTGTTCTGTGTTCACCTGCTGCTTATTGCAGTACTTTTCGGTTATAAGTCTTAGCCCCTCAACCCGCTCGGCTTTGGCCAAGTGGGTAAGACTAAAAAATACAAGTGATAAAGTAACAATGTGTCTCATGTTGGCGGCAAATCTAATTTTAATCTTTTACAAACCGAAATCTATTGACAAACAACCTTTTCTAAGCATATTTTATGCCTAATTTAAACTTAGCCTGTGATAATTTAGCTAAAGCGGTATATTTGCCCACACAGACCCAACAATTAAATCATATATAGATGAATATCTTACTATTAGGATCAGGAGGAAGAGAAAGTGCCTTTGCCTGGAAAATGAGCCAGTCTCCTCTTTGCTCTCAATTATTTATTGCACCTGGTAATGGTGGTACAGGAGTTTATGGAAAAAACATAAATCTTAACATCAATAATTTTGAAGCCGTAAAAGCATTAGTTCTTAAAGAAAACATAGAACTGGTAGTAGTTGGCCCCGAAGAACCTCTTGTAAATGGTATTCATGATTTTTTTGCTGAGGATGAAAGTTTATCAAAAATCCCGGTTATCGGGCCAAAAAAAGAAGGTGCAATTTTAGAAGGCAGTAAAGATTTTTCTAAACAATTTATGGCACGCCATGGTATTCCTACAGCAAGTTCGCGTTCTTTTACCGGCAAAACTTTAGAAGAAGGTTTAACTTACCTGCAATCTCATCCCCTTCCGGTGGTATTAAAAGCCGATGGATTGGCAGCAGGAAAAGGCGTTTTAATTATAGATAATACCGAAGAAGCACAGGAAGAATTAAAATTAATGCTTAGCGGCAAGTTTGGCGAAGCCGGAACTACAGTAGTAATTGAAGAGTTTTTAAGTGGCATAGAGCTTTCGGTATTTGTACTTACAGATGGCGAAAACTATGTGATACTTCCTGAAGCAAAAGATTACAAACGTATCGGGCAAGCAGATACTGGCCTAAATACTGGTGGTATGGGCTCGGTATCTCCGGTTCCTTTTGCCAGCAAAGCATTTTTAGACGAAGTTGAACGTGATATTATCATTCCAACCATTAGCGGTTTAAAGAAAGATAAAATCAACTATACAGGCTTCATCTTCTTCGGTTTAATTAAAGTAAATGAAAAACCTTTTGTAATTGAATACAACTGCCGCATGGGCGATCCGGAAACGGAAAGTGTAGTTCCAAGAATCGAGAATGATCTGGTAGAACTTTTTCTTGCAACAGCCAAACAGAAATTAAAAGGATATAAATTAAATATCAGCCCTAAAAATGCTGCAACCGTAATGATTGTTGCGGGCGGATATCCTGGAGAATATGAAAAGGGTAAAGCCATTACCGGTATTGACAATGTACGCCAATCTTTGGTATTTCATGCCGGAACAGCACTTGAAGGTGGTGTTGTAAAAACAAACGGCGGTCGTGTTATTGCAGTTAGCAGTTTACAAGATAGCCAGTTTGATGCATTACAATCGGCAACAGCCGATGCTGCCCGCATCTATTTTGACGGCAAGTATTTTAGAGAAGATATTGGTTTTGACTTAGTATAAGGGAGCAGGAATCTTCCTTATACGGTAAAAAAACAGGGTGTGTCATAAATCATGACACACCCTGTTCTTTTATCTTATCGTCGAGATGACATGCATTCGTTAATCAACAACTACACGTTCTTTAACCAATTCACTATTGTATTTGCAATGCGTAATGATTGTATAACGATTGTATAAACCCCCAACTAATACTTCCGCAAGTTTGCTTTGTAATTCTTCTCCTCTTACATTCTTTGCAATGATTTTTCCGGTTGGGTCAATCAGATAATTTGCAGGAATACCACGGATACCATACATCTTGGCAACGGCATTATCCCAAAACTTCAAGTCTGATACGTGAGTCCATGTTAAGCCATCATCTTTAATAGCTTGTAACCAGGCTTCTTTTTGACCAGGTTTATCCAGAGAAACACCTAGAACCGTAAAGTTTTTGTCTTTATAAGTATTGTATGCCTTAACTACATTCGGATTCTCGCCTCTGCAAGGTCCGCACCATGAAGCCCAAAAATCAAGCAACACATACTTCCCTTTAAAATCAGATAATTTAACAGGCTTATCGTTTACATCATTTTGAGTAAAATCCATTGCCAACGAACCAACATTATTTTTCTTTAATGATGATAACATCTCGGCTATGCTTTTACCAAGATCAGTAGCTTTAACCTCAGCAGAGAATTTATTAAAATCAGGCTCCACAACGGTTGGGTTAGCATCAGGCCCTATTGTACCTGCAAATGCTACCAGAGCAACATAAGAATCGCGATTAGCTAAATAAAACTGTTTATTAATATCTATAAACTCTTTTTGAAGTGCTTCGCTACGTGCCTGCACAGTTTTTATATAGTTTTCATCCTTACGCTCTTCATCAGTTTTACGCTTATACTCCGCTTCTAACGCAGCGTTTTTATCCATAACAGATTTTGTTATGGCTTTATACTTAGCATCATCATCATTTACAGCAGAACCTTTTACTACGGCATGTTTAACAGAATCGGTAGCCGAATTAACTGCAACCGTTTTTGGCTCCAGGTAAAATCTAAATAAATCAACAGCTGCCGGATCTGCTGGGGCAGGAGCTTTATCATCATGAACAACTCTAATTGCCGCCTGTGATATTCCGGTTAAGGGGCCGGTAAACGAAAACTTACCTCCCGCAATAACGGCTGAATCCACAACCTGGGTACTTCCTGTTTTATAATATAAAAATGCTTTGGCCGGGGCGTTTAAGTTCCCAACTTTGGCCTGCAATGTGAATTTTCCTTGTGCCATAGCTGCAACAGGCAATAAACAAACTGCAGTAATTAATAATTTCCTCATATTGTGTTCTTTAATTTTAACAAGCATTGGTACAATTTATTATATATATAATAGTATGCCTGCACTCAAATATAAATTCAAGCCCCTACATAACGCAATAAAAAATGTAAAATTATAATAGTTTCTGGAATGTGCGCCACCAGAGATCAGGCATTTCGCCATTTACAGCAGTCGTATAATCATCGTAACGACATGGTACTAAGTGAAATCGTTCATTCTTTGAGATTCCTGTAGGGTAAGGGACCTGCATCCACCACCTATCTGATTTTTTACTTTTAACAAACAACATCTCTCCTGTTCCGTCATTTAAACTGGCTCTGTAGATCAGGTATTGAGATTTTGGTGTAAGCGGAAAATCCTTTTTACGGTTGTAATAGCCATCAACAAAATACCAAACCATTTGAGCCAGCAGCATGGCTGTTTGCCCGTTGGTATCGAAGGCAGGATTAAATTCATAGAAACCGATAGAGGTAAGCTTATCACTCATCCCTGCGTATCTGGCAATGCGGCAAGCCTGCTCGCCATAAAAGCCATTTGGCCCTGCATTTGCATTTGCCGCAGCATCAGATGAGCGAATTGCGCCAATATCGAAACTGAGCATATTGGCATTACGAACAATCGGTTCGGTTAAACTGATATCATCTGCAAATTCACCTAAGCGGTGCACATCAAAATACAGCTTGCTCATTACCTTTAAGCTTTCCTGATTCACATAATAGGTTTGGTAACCAATATTACTAAAGTTGAAAAGGTAGTTTGGCTGGTGAAGTAGTATTTTATTTAAGTAGGTATCTGATTTGGCAGCAAGTCCTTCCTGATCTTCTTCATCAAGGTCAAATTTACTATCTACAACCACCAGATCTACCTTTTGCTCCAGGCTTTCGTAAGCCAGGTATTGCGCGTAAGTAAGGTCTTGCCCGCCGCCAATAATTATAGGTACAATGTTCAGCTTAATCAATTCAGACACTACCATTTTTAATGCTACGTAGGTGTCGGAAATTGAGGCACCAGCTTTTATATTTCCCAGATCTATAATTTTACTGGTATAAGCGCCTTCATTTAAACTATAAAACTGGGCACGAAAATAGTCGGGGGCAAGGCCGCAGCCTTCATTATTTACAGAAGCACGGTCATCTTGTACTCCAAAAATGGCAATATCGTATTCATTTTCTTCAAGGTCAGGAAATTTATCTGTGTAAAAAGTAGCCTTCAAACCTAGCTGACTGGTATAAAATCCCGCTTTTGGTGAGAATTTGTCTGTACTTAAAGGTGAAAAAAAATCGGATAAAGACATATAGTACTATAAATGTATGCCATCAAATATCTATTTTTGAGAGCATATTTTAATGAACATCCTAAAAAAAATGAAATGATATTAGTTACCGGCGCCACTGGATTTTTAGGAGCAGAATTAATAAATCAATTAACTGAGTCGGGTGTAAAGGTAAAAGCATTAAAACGCGAGCACTCTGTTATACCGCAATCAATAAGCAACAACGCTGATATTGAGTGGTTTGTTGCGGACATAAATGACATTTCTTCACTTGAGGATGCCTTTGATGGTGTCGATCAGGTTTACCACTGCGCAGCCATGGTATCTTTTAATCCTAAGGATAAAGCCCAATTGCTAAGGGTTAATATTGAAGGCACCAGCAATATTGTTAACCTTTGTGCAGAAAATAACGTTAGGTTGGTGCATGTTAGTTCCGTTGCCGCGTTAGGAAATGCAAAAAAGGGCGAACTAATTACCGAAAAAGATTTCTGGGAATACGATTCAAAAGCACATTCATATGCCATTTCTAAATACGAAGGTGAAATGGAGGTTTGGCGCGGAATAGCAGAAGGGCTAGATGCGGTAATTGTAAATCCCTCGGTAATTATTGGAGCAGGAGCAGGTTTTGAAGGCAGCGGTGCAATATTTAAGCTGGTTAAAGATGGTCTTTCTTATTATACCAGAGGTGCAACAGGAATTGTGGATGTTTATGATGTTGCAAAAAGCATGATTGCTTTAATGAACAGTAAAGAAAGCGGAGAACGTTACACCATATCTTCTGAAAACTATCATTACCAGCGGTTTTTTGGAGAAATTGCACAGGGTTTTAAGGTAAAAGCCCCTGCCAAAGAAGCAAAGCCATGGATGCTGGGCATTGCATGGAGAGCCGCAAAACTGGCATCCCTATTTACAGGAAAACCCGCAGCATTAACAAGCGACGCAGCAAGAAGCAGCTTAAACGAAAGCTTATACAGTAACGAAAAAATAAAGCATACAATAGGAATACAATTTAAACCACTTAAGCAAAGCATCGAAGAAGTTTGCGAAGGGTTAAAGAACAACTAAAAATGAAGCAGAAAAATATTTACATCATTGATTTTGACAGCACCTTTACACAGGTAGAGGCTTTAGATGAGCTGGCCCGTATCTCTCTTAAAAAACATCCTGAGAAAGACGCTATTTTTCAGAAGATTGAAGATTACACTAACCTTGCAATGGAAGGAAAGCTTTCTTTTGGAGAGAGTTTGGCTCAAAGAGTAAAGCTTCTTGAGGCTAATGAAGATCATTTGAAACAACTGATTACGCATTTAAAGAAAAAAGTTTCTGCTTCTTTTTCGCGTAATGCCGAATTCTTTAAAAAGCATGCAGATGAAGTTTTGATTGTTTCAGGTGGCTTTAAAGAATTTATTACTCCGGTAGTAAGCAAGTTCCACATTAAAAAAGAAAACATCTACGCCAATACTTTTGTAACTACCGGCGATGGAAAGATAATTGATTACGACCACTCGAACCCTTTAAGTGAAGAAGGTGGCAAGGTAAAATTGATGCAACAGCTAAACCTTGAAGGCGACCTTTACGGAATTGGCGATGGCTATTCTGATTTTCAGCTTCGCGAAAGTGGCTTGATAAAGAAATTCTATGCTTTTACTGAGAATATTTCTAGAGAAAGCATTGTTAAAAAAGCAGATCACATTACGCCAAGCTTTGACGAGTTCTTGTATGTAAACAATTTACCAAGGGCTATATCATATCCTAAAAACAGGATTCTGTGTTTGATTATTGGTGATGCAGACCCATTGAGCATTGAGTTACTGAAAAAAGATGGTTTCTCTGTTCGCCACAAAACTACTTTTGAAGAGAAATATGTAGCTGATGTACACATGATGTTGTTGGCAGATGGTGAAAAGATTGAGCTTGAGAAATTAAAAAGAGCGGTTAAGCTTAAAACTATAGGTTATCTTGGCAATACAAAAAACAAAATTGATATAGCTACCTGTACTGAGCAGGGCGTTGTTGTTTTTGAAGATCCAAAACACAACCCACGTAATATCGATTTCATTCCAAAAAGGATGATCGATTTTATGAATACAGGTACCAGTTACCTTAGCAGTAATTTCCCGAACCTGCAATTGCCAAGAATCGAGAAATCGCACAGGTTAATACACATTCATAAGAACGTACCGGGTATTATGGCTAAAATAAATACTGTTTTTGCCAAGCATGATATTAATATTGTGGGTCAGTTTTTGATGACTAACCCTGAAATTGGTTACGTGATTACAGATATAAATGCACAATACGACAAGCAGTTGTTTAAATCGTTAAAAAAGATTGAGCACACCATAAAATTCAGGGTTTTATATTAGAATGGAACTTACACCTCAGATAAAGGAAAAACTGGATAAACTGCAGGAAAAGTATGCAGCAATGGGTCAGGATATGTCTGCATATCTGGATGGCTTGTTATATGCTGATTTCTTAACTTATTGGGATTATATCCATCTGGATACTCTACTGAGCCTGCAAAACCCGAAAACGCCATTCCCGGATGAAGAGATTTTTATCATGTACCATCAGATTACTGAGCTATATTTTAAACTTGCACTTCATGAATGCAAACAGATTGCTGATAATCAGGAACTAACGGTTCAGTTTTTTACCAATCGGGTAAAACGCATTAATGCTTATTTTAATGCATTGGTTACTTCGTTTGAGGTGATGGTGAATGGGATGGATAAAGATCAGTTCCTGAAGTTCAGAATGTCGCTGTTACCAGCAAGTGGTTTTCAATCTGGTCAATACCGAATGATAGAAATTTGCGCAACTGATTTTATCAGGCTGGTTGACAAAAGCAAAAGAGAAGAACTTGCAGATAAGAGCGTTGAAGAGCAATTTGAATTCATTTACTGGAAGTTTGGGGCTACAGAATTGGCCAGCGGTAAACAGACGCTTACTTTAAAGCAATTTATAAACAAGTATGCTGCGCAGTTCCTGCAATTGGTAAAGGACAGGAAAGAGACTAATTTTTCGGCCTTATACTATAAGCTGTTAAAAGAGGGGCATGATGTTTCTGCTTTGGCAGATGAGCTTAGAAAGCTTGATTTATATGTGAATGTGGAGTGGCCATTGTCTCATTATAAATCTGCGGTCAGGTATTTGGAGAGAGATCCTGTAGATATTGCAGCTACCGGTGGCACCAACTGGCAGAAGTATTTACCTCCACGTTTTCAGAAAAGAATTTTCTATCCTTTCCTTTGGACAGAAGATCAAATGGAGGAATGGGGCAAGGGTTGGGTGCTTAGTGTATTGAAAACACTTAGAAATGAGGCGTAAACATTGTCAAAATCCAAAATAATAAAGAATAAACAAGGCTTTTTTTATTAAATTTGCAGTAATAAAATACAAGTCAAAATGAACGAGACATTGGATATAACAGTAACCAAGACTGAGCAGACCAGATTAACAGTAACAGATTTTTCTCAATTACCTTTCGGAAAGGTGTTTTCCGATCACATGTTTATTGCAGAATACGAAAATGGTGAGTGGACGAACCTACAGGTATTACCTTACGGTCCGATTCTTATGAGCCCTGCAATTTCTGCCCTTCACTACGGACAGGCAATTTTTGAAGGTATGAAAGCTTATCGTTTAGCTGACGGAAAAGTCAGCGTTTTCAGAGCAGAAAAAAACTTTGAGCGTTTCAACAAATCAGCAACACGTATGGCTATGCCAAGCATTCCTGAGGATATTTTTATGCAGGGAATTGCAGCGCTGATTGAGATTGATAATAAATGGGTCCCTAATCAGGATGGTTATTCTTTATACATTCGTCCGGTGATGTTTGCTACAGATCCTTATTTAGGTGTTAAAGCATCTGACAAGTATACTTTTGCTTTATTAGAATATACGCGTGCAGATGAAGGTGGTGTTGGTTACGCCAAAACCGCTGGAAATTATGCTCGTTCTTTATATCCATTTGCAGAAGCTCAAAAAGAAGGCTTTGATCAGTTAATCTGGACAGATGCTGTTTCTCATGAGTTTATTGAAGAAGCAGGGACAGCTAATTTGATCTTCGTAATTGATGGCAAATTGGTAACACCTTCTGTAAGAAGCACTGTTTTAGATGGTGTAACACGTGATACAATTATCAAACTTGCAAAAAAAGCAGGCATTGAAGTTGAAGAAAGACGCGTTAGTGTAAAAGAAGTAATAGAAGGAATTGAAAACGGCAGATTGACTGATGCTTTTGCAGCGGGAACTGCAGCAACGGTAACTCCAATTGGAGAAATCGGATACCAAGGCCAGGTTTATAAGTTAACTGACCCTTCAACACGTACAGTTTCAGCAGGTATTGCTAAAACATTGAATGATATTCGTTACGGATTAGCTCCTGATGAATTCGGTTGGAACTGGATTGTATAATTGAAGATTAGTACTTGTTTAAAATTATATAGCGCCCTTTTTAAGGGCGCTTTTTTTATACCAACGCCGTCATCTCCTTTGGTTAATCAAAGGAGATGACGGCTGCTTTAGCAGAGCCTTAAAACATTCCAAATTGGGATAGGATACAACTTTAAATAGAAGATTTTTCGTAAAGTACTTATACTTTAGTAATTTCCGCGGCGCTAAGGCGCAATTCAATATCAACAGGATCTTATAGCATGAAAAAAATACTACTTATTTGTTTAGCGATGTCATTATTTATTATCAAATCAGAGGCTCAGCTCAAAAAACTTTCACAACAACAAATCTTTGGTGGCCAGCCCTCGCTTACTAAATCTATAAATATAGTCAACGGATGGAGTGATGATAACCATTACATTGAGATGGACACCAAGGATCATAACTTATATGCAGTAGATGTTAAATCGGGCCAAAGAACGCCGTATACTCCACCGCCAAAAAGTAATGTAAATCTATCTGTTAAAAACAATGATGTTTACATACAATACGGGCAGGATGAACCAAAACGCTTAACAAATGATAAAGACGAGGAGAAGAACCCTACCCTATCTCCTGATGGAAAGCATGTAGCATTTACCCGAAATAACGATCTGTATTCAGTTGATGTTGAAACAGGAAAAGAGATCAGATATACAAATGATGGAACTGATGTAATTTATAATGGTTGGTCGTCGTGGGTGTATTACGAAGAAATTCTTGGCAGATCTACCAATTACAAAGCCTTCTGGTGGTCGCCGGATAGTAAGAACATTGCATTTATGCGTTTTGACGATACCAAGGTTCCCATGTTTCCAATTAATGGATCAACCGGGCAACATGGGTATACAGAAAAAACACGCTATCCAAAAGCTGGCGACCCTAATCCGGAAGTAAAAGTAGGATTTGTCCCTGTAAACGGAGGTTCTATTGTATGGGCCGACTTTAACGAAAAAGATGATCAATACTTTGGCACTCCTTACTGGAGTTTTGATGGCAGTAATTTAATGGTACAATGGATGAACCGCGGACAGGATAACTTAAAATTTTATTCAGTAAACCCTACCAATGGTTCTAAAAAAGAAATCTACGACGAGAAACAGTCTTCTTGGGTAGATTTAGATTACGATGGGCGCATAGAATATCTTCAAGATAAAAAACACTATATCCTTAAAAGTGATAAAACAGGATGGGCACATTTTTATTTATACACGTTAGATGGGAAACTGGTAAATCCACTAACCAGCGGCAAATGGCAGGTTACTGATCTTGTTCATGTAGATGAGAAAAATAAGGTTGTTTACTTTATGGCTCGTAAAGAAGCATCTACGAGAACAGATTTTTATAGTGTAGGCTACAATGGCAAGAACTTAAAACGATTGTCATTTGGGGATTATTCTCATCAGGTAATGATGTCGCCCAATGGTTCTTATTTCATTAGCACTTATTCCAATGTTTCTACCCCTACTAAAAGAACATTATTAAACAATAAAGGGAAGATCATTAAAGAACTTGGCGACACTAAATCTGATGATTTTGCACAGTTCAACTATGGTAAAACAGAAATGATTACTATCCCTACTGATGATGGCTATAATTTACCAGCTGTAATAACCTACCCTACTGATTTTGATCAGAATAAAAAGTATCCGGTAGTGATGAGTATTTATGGCGGGCCAAATGCAGGCAACGTAAGCAATACCTGGAAAGGAATTGGCGGACAATGGTGGGCAAATGAAGGGATCGTACAGATTTCTGTAGATCACCGCGCATCAGGACAATTTGGTAAGGAAGGCGTTGCTTTAATGCACCGCAACCTGGGTAAGTGGGAAATGCAGGATTATACTACTGCTGCAAGATGGTTAAAAGCCAAATCATGGGTTGACAATAAGAAACTACTGATTACAGGTCATAGCTACGGCGGTTATATGACTTGCCTTGCCCTTACTAAAGGAGCCGACGATTTTGATTTCGGATACGCGGGAGCACCCGTTACCAGCTGGGAGCTTTACGATTCTCATTATACAGAGCGTTTTATGGATACGCCTAAAGAAAACCCTGAGGGTTACAAAGATGGTTCTGTTTTAACCTATGTAAACAATTATAAAGGATTATTGAGGATTATGCATGGTGATATGGATGACAATGTGCATATGCAGAATACGATACAACTTATAGATAAGCTTCAAAATGCGAATAAACATTTTGAGTTGATGATCTATCCGGGTGGAAGACATGGATGGGGAGGTGTAAAATCTGCTCATGATAAAGCTGAGCGTTTCCGCTTTTACTATCAAAACCTATTGAACAAGCCTGTACCAGAAGAGTTACTTAAATAGCGCTAAATATTTATCACCTTTAGTTATGAAAGCATTTAACTGTTTAATTGGAGCATTGCTAATGTCTGCCCTTTCTGGTATGGCTCAAACTAAATCTATGCCTATGGAAAAAGGCAAGACGTTGATATGGAGTGATGAATTCAACTATAAAGGCCTTCCCGATTCTACAAAATGGGACTACGAGGAAGGCTTTGTAAGAAACCGTGAGAAACAGTTCTATACACGTGCCAGATTAAAAAATTGCTATGTTAAGCGTGGCAAGCTTGTGATTAAATCACTAAAGGAAAAATATAAGGATGCCGATTATACTTCGGCAAGTATTAACACACTTGGAAAACAGCACTTTGACGGAAACATCCGTGTTGAAATAAGAGCAAAGATCCCATCGGGAAAGGGCATATGGCCTGCCCTTTGGATGATGGGATCAAATATAAAGCAGGTGGGCTGGCCTAAATGTGTAGAATTTGATATTATGGAGTTTGTAGGTCATACGCCTTCAACTATTCACGGAACCCTCCATTGGGCTGATAGTGGGTTGAAAGATCCTAATGGCCATAAAAGCAGCGGCGCCAATGTAAAGATGGATGATGTGCATAAAAAATACCATGTTTATGGTTTGGAGCGCAAGGGTGATAGTGTAAAGGTTTTTATAGACGACAAGTATTATTTCAGCATGTCGGCCCCGGCTACAGCGTACAAAGATTCGTTTACCTCTCCGCTATATCTTTTGATGAATACCGCGATTGGCGGCGAATGGGGCGGAGATATTGATGATTCTATATTTGCTCAAAAGTTCTATGTTGATTATGTGCGCGTTTACAAATTAGATTAAGATTATGCCTTAAGATGGCGCCTCTTTAATTTAACATTAGCTTAATACTGTATGTTTTACTTTTAAAGGGTGAAGAAACTTACCTTAAATAGTATAACAATAGGTTTAATTCTGTTTTGTTTTTCATTACCTGTTTTTGCGGTTTACAATCAGGCTCAGGGAAAAAATGATATAGGCACACTGATTAAGAAAGACCCCAACTCTGCGTTTATAAAAATAAAGGGGTTGTTAAATACAGCATTAAAACAGAATGACCTGATCTCTGCTGCAAAATATTATCAATATTTTGGCGAGATCTTTTATCATCAGGCAGCCTATTCGCAGGCAGTAAATTATTTTTACAAGGCAGACCGCATATTTAGAAACCATAATGATCAGGCTAACCTGGCTGCCCTCAAGTACTATTCATTGTCTCTAAAACTAAACAAGGCCGCGGCAAATGATCTTGCCCAAATAGAGATTGTAAACAACATTGGCGACGTTTACAGAAAAAAAGGCAGGTACCCTGAAGCAATGCGTTATACGCGCAAAGCGGAACATATGGCCTTAATCATGAATGATCAATATCAGCTTAGCAGTGCCTACAGGGACCTATCGAAAACATTTGATCTTATTAAAAAGTATGATAGCGCCTATCACTACAGTGAACTAAGCCGCAATATCTTCCTGAAGATCTATACGGCTGACAATACCAAGCAGCTGGCCCTATTACAAACCTTATTTGAAATACAACAAAAGGACGATGCAATTGTAAGGTTTGAAAATGAGAGAAAGGCAAATCAGTATATCATTGTTGCAGTGATCCTGATCATCCTCTTACTGATTTTACTGGGTATAAGTACTATTAGCCGTCAACGTTTGAAACTTCGAAACGAACAGAAGCTTAACGAGCAGAACAACATGCTTTATGAAATCCAGAAGAATGCCATTAAAGCTGAGCTGGAACTTAAAAGCAAGGAACTGACCAGCAATACGCTCCATGTAATTCAAAGCAATCAGTTTCTGGAAGAACTAAAGGAAGAGATCTCTGATATGATAAAGGATGAAAAAAGAGATCAGAAGAGACAGTTACAGCAAGTGATGCAGAAAATAAATCAAAACATTAATCATGACAGGCATTGGAAAGAATTCTCTACTTTATTTGAACAAATTCACCAGGCTTTTTTTGACAATCTGAAAAGACATAGTGATGATTTAACAGCAAATGACATCCGTTTAGTAGCCCTTATTAAGATGAATTTAAGCTCAAAAGATATGGCTGTTATTTTTGGTATTTCCCAGGATAGTTTGCGTGTTGCACGTTACCGTTTACGTAAAAAACTGAATATTCCGCAAGGAGAAAACCTGAGTTCTTTTATACAGACACTATAACAAAAATCACGATTTCCGGAGGCTTAACAAACTGTTAACATAACGCTAACTAAATGATAATGGCGATTTCGGTTACAATCAAATACTTGACAATCAATATTTTAACAAAATACTGTTCACGCTGTATCCGTTCTGTATACATCATTTGTAACGCTGTATACATTTTGTACACGCCTCAATCATTAAACTCCATCACCTGGTTTGCACATTTGCCTCACGGTTTAAAAAACACTACCACCACAAACAAATTTTCAGGAAAATGAAGTCAATTTTACAAGTTCTTTTTTGCTTATTAATTGGTGCTGCCACGGCCAGTGCAACCAGTTTAAAAGGTTACGTTTTTGATCAGAAAACAGGTGAAGCTTTAGTAGGCGCATCAGTATATCTGGAAAATACTGACAAGGCAGTATTAACGGGATTAGATGGCTCGTTTGAGATCAAACATCCACCAGCAGGAAACTTCACATTAAAAGTATCTTATGTGATGTATAAGGTTTTATCTAAACAGATTACAATACTTAAAGAGGATAATCCAACGATCAGGATTTATCTGTCTGAAACGAAAGAGAAAGAATTAAGTGAGGTAGTTATTTCGGCAAAAAATGATGGCTCGGCTGAAAAAACTGCAAGACGCATCGAGCAAAAATCTGCGCAGCTAATTAATGTCGTATCGGGCAAGGCGATGGAGATTTCTCCGGATCTGACAGTCGCAAATGTTATTCAACGTGTTTCAGGTGTATCAGTTGAAAGGAGCAATAGTGGAGACGGACAATATGCTATTCTAAGAGGAATGGACAAAAGATACAATTATACCCTGGTTAATGGGATAAAAATACCGAGCCCTGATAATAAATACCGTTACGTTCCTTTGGACATTTTCCCTTCGGAACTTTTGGACAGGCTTGAAGTATATAAAACCTTGACTCCAAACCTTGAAGGCGACGCCATAGGTGGGGTGGTAAATATGGTAATGAAAGATGCACCGCAAAAGCTACAGATCAATGCAAACCTTGCAGGCGGTTATAGTCAGCTATTTATAGATCGGGGCTTTAGTTCATTTGATGCCTCTTCAGTTCATCGTAAATCACCATATGAGCTTAACGGGAAGGATTACAAAGCCACGCAAGCAGACTTTCCAAGAGGTACTGCAGATTACAAGTCGAGCCACCCTGCTC
>NZ_JBFTIZ010000026.1:0-21548 GCF_056395165.1 Pedobacter sp. 10L46_2 | reverse complement strand
TACCAGGTCTGTAGCTTCTGGGCAATGGCCGACAATGGCAGGTTATCAATATCTAGCCTGCTTCTTATCCACTTAGTTTCTTCGGGTTTCTTGGAAAAAGAATCAGTTTGCAATACAGAAACCTTATACTCTTTAGTAACAGATTCATCTTTTGTTTCCGATTGATTATTGCTTACTACTTTTTGATTGGGTTTTAAAATCACAAAATTGCCAGGATTACTTTTAGAATCTATACGAACACTTCCATGTATTAATGATGTCTCCGTTGTTTTTGAATTAGGATAAGCCTTTATATTGAAAGTGGTTCCCAGAACTTTTACATCGTTAAAAGAAGTATGAACAATGAATGGATGGGCTGTATCGTGTTTTACATCAAAAAATGCTTCGCCGGTAAGCCACAACTCTCTTTTTCCAGTATCATATGCATCATCTAACTGAATTGAGCTTTCTTTTGCCAGCGTTATTACAGTACCGTCGCTTAGTATGATGGTTCTGCGTACAGCCATTCCTGACGAGTAATGTTTAAAAATATTGGGAGTGTTTTTATCTTTTAAATATGGATTTGAATAAAAGTATAAAAATAAGACAGCTACAATAGCCGCAGCTATCCCTATGGTATACTTTAGATATGCTCGTTTATGATTAAGGTTAGGTTCAGTGCCAAGTTCAATTTTTTCAACAAATGCATTACGATATTTTATTCCCTCTTTTAAATCTTTAATCTGACTTAAGCGACTGCCTTGTTTAACATTTAAGATGTTGACTATTTTTTTTGCTTCTTCAAAATCAGTTTTTCTATGTGGAATCTTTTCAATCCACTCATCCCATAAAATCTGATCGGCAAGGCTGGTTCCAAGACAATATTGCTGAAAGGATTCACAGCAAATTAGCTCTTCAATACAAAAATCATCCTTAATCCCTACCATAGTATTTACATTTACCATACAGACGGCAGAAACGACTCCTTTTCCTAAGAAATTCTGTAATATTTTCTAAAACAATTACTTTAAGAGCTTCTTCAACATCTTAATTGCATCGTAAATTGTATTATAAGCCGTTTTCACGGTTTGAGAGCTACGCTCGGCTATTTGTTCATACGTTAAACCTTCGAAAAATTTCAACTGAATCAACTCCATTTGTCGTGGAGTTAATTGTTTAATTGCCAGTTGTAGTTTGTGCTTCAACTCATCATCTTGCTGCACAGCAATCATAATCTCCTCGTACGATAGTTCAGCACGCTCTTCTTCAGCCCCCATCCTGCTAACTGCCGCATTCATTTTATCTGTATATGCCAATTGATCAAGCATACATCTTTTTAGTGAAGTCATCAGATATGACTTCACATTATCTACAGCGTTCAGACGAGATCTTTTATCCCACAAGTTCAAAAACACCTGATTAACACAATCTTTCACCAGTTCATCGTCAGCATTTATTTTTAATCCAAATCGGATCAAATGAAAATACATGTTATTGTATAATTCAAATAGCGCTTGCTTATCACCAAGGCGCATTTTATCCCAATAGCTTCTAACGTCTTCCTCGAACAGCATAGTCAAGGCTTAATATAGGGGTTTTATGAGAAATACCTGGAAATTAAAAATCCAAAGGGCCTAATCTTCTCATATTTTTCAATATAAGAAATTGTCTGTGTCTGATATATTGAGTAGCTTTTTTAGGAGTCCACCTTCTTGGATTAGGGAAACAAGCAGCGATTAGTGCTGCCTGAGCCCTGCTTAATTTAGTGCAGGACTTACTAAAGTAAGATTGGGCTGCAGCCTCAGCTCCGTAGATTCCATCTCCCATTTCAATTACATTTAAATACACCTCCAATATTCTTTCCTTGCTCCAAAGCATTTCAATCAATAGTGTAAAATAAGCTTCAAACCCCTTTCGAATCCATGAGCGACCAGGCCATAAGAATACGTTTTTGGCAGTTTGCTGAGAAATTGTACTTCCACCTTTTATTTTTTTTCCACTCTTATTTGAGGCAAAAGCTTTTTCAATAGCTTTTAAGTCGAATCCAATGTGTTTAAGAAATAGCTGATCTTCTGCAGATACAGCTGCTCGTTTCATATTATCGGATATATCTTCAAAGTCAACCCATTTTTTCTCCATTTTAAATGGTTTATCATCAGAACTACGCTCCAGATTTCTTTGGATCATTAAGAGTGTAATAGGAGGATTAACAAATCTGTAAACCAGCACCCAAAGCACAGTAACCATTAAGAACCAAAGGAATACTTTGGTAACAATGGTTGTAATTTTCTTAAATAAGGGAGATTTTGGGGTTTTTCTACTAGTTGCTCGTTTACGTTTTGCCATCGGCCAAAGGTAAGTCATAAGCCGATAATTTTAAAGCCTCGGGGAAGGTTGTATGCAAAAAAAAAGCGTCCTTATTTGGGACGCTTTTTAATATCAGAAGATAGATGATTACTCAGCTACAACTGCGAAAGGAACCTTAACTTTCACTTCTTTGTGTAAGTTTAAGTTAGCGATATAATCACCAACAAATTTAGGTTCAGTTTCGAAAGTGATACGGCGACGGTCAACATCAAAACCTTGTTGTTTTAATGCATCAGCAATCATGATAGTGTTTACAGCACCAAAAATCTTACCTGTTTCACCAGCTTTAGCACCGATAGATAACTTAACGTCAGTTAAACGCTCAGCAATACCTTCAGCATCTTTCTTAATTTTATCTTGTTTAAAAGCAGCTTGCTTTAAGTTTTCTGCTAATACTTTCTTAGCTGAAGGAGTAGCTAACTGTCCAAATCCTTGAGGGATCAGGTAGTTACGGCCATATCCTGGCTTTACAGAAACGATATCATCTTTTTCCCCTAGGGATTTGATATCTTGTTTTAAAATAATTTCCATCTCTCAGCTCCTATTTTAATTGGTCAGCAACGAAAGGCAACAAACCGATGTGGCGAGCGCGTTTTACTGCTTGAGCCACTTTACGTTGAAATTTCAATGAGGTACCGGTTAAACGGCGAGGTAAAATTTTACCTTGATCATTGATAAACTTCAATAAAAAGTTTGCGTCTTTATAATCAATATATTTAATACCGTTTTTTCTGAAACGGCAATATTTTTTCCTGTTATCGTCCACTTTTGGAGCAGTAACATATTGTATTTGATCCTTTGCCATTATACTGCAGCCTCCTGTTTAGGTTTTTTGTTAAAAGCACCACTGCGTTTCTTTTCATTATATGCAACCGCATGACGGTCTAATCTAATGGTTAAGAAACGTAGAACACGCTCATCGCGTTTTAGTTCTAATTCCAATTTACTAATTACTTCACCTGAAGATTTGTACTCTGTAAGGTGGAAGAATCCGCTTGCTTTTTTCTCAATCGGATACGCTAATTTTCTCAAACCCCAATTGTCCTCTTGAACAATTTCGGCTCCGCTATCAGCTAAGATCTTGCTGTATTTGGCAATAGCCTCTTTCGCAATTTCTTCTGACAACAACGGGGTTAGAACGATAACAGTTTCGTACTGATTCATTGTTATTATTTGTTTTTTAATTAATCCGCTCTTAATGCGGGATGCAAAAGTAACAATAAATTTCTAATAATCAAATGATTTAGTGTTTATTGAACAACTAATTCAGTCCCGCTTATTCACCAGGTTACAATATTAACGTGTGTGCAGCCTTTAATAGATATGTAGGATCATATCCTTCATATCAAGGCCGAAAGCTTCCTGACGTTACAAATAAAAAAAGGTTGCCCCAAAAGAACAACCTTTGTAAAAAAATTATTGTACCTACTTAGTACATTTGAACTGTTTTTGTAAAAACCTGGTTTGCCGATCTAATGATAAAAGTAAGCTCTTTCAGACCACGCGCAACGTCAAATCTCTTAACAAACTTTGTCTCTCCCTCAAACACACGTTCATATACAGCATCATTATATCGGTCTAAAATTTGAATTTCTAGGGGCCCCTTTGGAGCATTTTCAAAATTTAAAGTAATAATCCCGTTTTCTTTCGTTAACACTGGCCGAACCACATCAGCAACTAAAGGGTCTGAAACAGAAGCCTTACCGTCCTTAAGCTGTATCTTATACTCCGCCGTATTAGATTCTGTTTTCAGCTGAAATCTATAGCTCCCATCTGGAAGCGAATTCAAATCATATGTCTTTGTAGAACCTTTTAATGCATTTATCTTTTTTCCATATACAACCTCATTGTTAGCATCATATAAAGACACTTCAACAACCTGCGTTTCATTAATAAAAAAAGTGACTGATTTTTCGTTTACATCCTTAAGTTTAATCGAAAAATTACCCTCACTTGCATACAAACCAACAGAATTAATTAATAAAACTGCGATCAAACTGATTTTTATAAAATTTTTCATATCAAAACTATTTAAATTGAACAATTAATTTATAAACCAAAATTACCGCTGTTTTCAATCAAAAATTTATTGCATATTTCCATATATCTATGCTATATTAACCCTCAATTTGAAATTAACTTCAGAAATCATATTTTATTCACTAAAAAAACGAATAAAAAGAAAATGAGGAATACAAAACCAGGCTTTGAAATCATTGAATCTTCTTTCGGAAGCTCCTTTTACTATTCAAAATATGCAGAGAAACTAAACAATAAGGCACATGTATGGCATTACCACCCCGAAATAGAAATGGTCTTTGTAAACGGGGGATCCGGTAAACGGCAAATCGGGAGTCACCTTTCTTATTATACAGATGGGGATTTAATACTAATCGGCAGTAACCTGCCCCATTGTGGCTTCACGGACAGTAATACAGCCAACAAGAATGAAACGGTTATTCAAATGAAACCAACCTTCCTGGGGATTGATTTTTTAAAACTACAGGAAACAAAATACATCTCAGACCTCTTTAATAAAGCAAAGGGAGGTATTGCTTTCGGAGCCGAAACAAAAAAAACAGTTGGCAAGAGAATAGAAAGTATGGATAACCAACAACCTTTTGATAGACTTCTAACATTATTGAGCGTTTTAAAGGACCTGGAAAATGCTAAAGACTACAAAATTTTAAATGCCTCAGGTTTCTCCATGGAAATGCAAGTTCAGGACAATGACAGAATCAATATGATTTTTAACTACATTAAAGATCATTTTCAGGAAGAAATTAATCTCGCGGCTATAGGAGAGATGGCCAGCATGACTACCCCATCCTTTTGCAGGTACTTTAAGAAAATAACAAAAAAAACTTTTACCAGATTCGTAAATGAATATCGGGTGGTACATGCCGCAAAGCTTTTGGCAGAGAAGCAGATCAGTATTGCAAATATCAGTTACGAAAGTGGGTTCAATAACTTCAGCCATTTCAATAAGCTATTTAAAGAGTTCACAGGAAAAAGTGCGTCAGAATACAGAAAAGAACTGAAATCCGTTTTCAAGTAAGCAGCGCTCTACTTTTACAGTCAATTTTTCAACATTTCCAAATTACCACATTCCAACCTCAACAAAAATTCATATTTTCGTTGGCGAATGGAAAATTTTATAGTATCAGCCCGTAAGTACCGCCCGGCAACGTTTGAAACCGTTGTTGGACAGCACCATATTACAGGCACGCTAAAAAATGCCATTAAGAACAATCAGTTAGCCCAGGCATTTTTATTCTGTGGCCCCAGAGGTGTAGGTAAAACTACCTGTGCCCGTATTCTAGCTAAAACTATAAACTGTACTAATCTAACTGAAGATCAGGAAGCCTGCGGAACATGTGATTCATGTGTTTCATTTCAGACTGGTCATTCATTTAATTTTCATGAGCTCGATGCTGCATCAAATAACTCTGTTGACGACATCCGCAGTTTAATTGAGCAGGTGCGCATTCCCCCACAGGCCGGGAAATATAAAATTTACATTATAGATGAGGTACACATGCTATCTGCAAATGCATTTAATGCATTTCTGAAAACGCTTGAAGAACCACCATCTTATGCTATTTTTATATTAGCCACAACAGAGAAGCATAAAATACTGCCAACTATCCTATCAAGATGTCAGATTTTTGACTTTAATAGGATTCAGGTCGATGATATATCCAGCCATCTGAATAAGATTGCACAACGTGAGAATATTTCAGTTGAGGCCGATGGATTACATATTATTGCCCAAAAAGCTGATGGTGGATTAAGAGATGCACTCTCTATGTTCGACCAGATTGTGAGTTATACCAATAAAAACTTAACCTACAAATCTGTAATCGACAACCTGAATATCCTTGATTACGATTATTATTTTAAGCTTACTCAAAACCTGACCGGTGCAGATGTTAGTAATGCATTAATCTTATTTGACGAAATCTTAAATAATGGTTTTGATGGCAATAATTTCATAAATGGGCTGGCAGGTCACCTACGTAATTTATTAGTTGCTAAGGATCCTCAAACCACAAAGCTTTTAGAAGTAAGTGAAAATATTAAGCAGAAGTACATTTCACAAAGTCAGCAAACACCTGTTTCATTTATACTTACTGCGCTAAATCTTGCCAATCAATGTGATCTCAATTATAAAAACAGTAAAAACCAGCGATTACAGGTAGAACTGGCTTTAATAAAAATGTGCCACATCCCTTCGGTACTTCAACTCGCCCAGCAGCCTAATAACAACTCCGCCACTGACACAGATCAGATTAAAAAAAAAACTAATGTAAGTTCGTCTGCACCTACAAACACTGTCTCAGCAGAGACCCCAAATAAGATAGCTGAACAGAATTCATCTAGCCTGCCATCAATTCCTGCAGCAAAGATAGCGAGCCCGCCACCGGCCACGAAGATTGCACTGAAACCTCTCGCCGACGTTAAAAAAGTGGCGACATTAATACCATCACTAAATGACATTGGCCGTGTAGCGGAAGGCGAGGATGGCGACGAGCCGAAATACATTAGCGGAGATGCAAGAGAGGCTTTTACCTATGAACAGCTATCAGCATTATGGACCCAATATGCAAATAAGGCAAAAGATGATGGCAAAATAAACATATACACCCTGCTTAGCAGTTCAGCTCCAATACTTGATTCTCCTGAGGAAATTACTGTACACGTAGAACATAAACTACAGGAAGGTTTATTACAGGAAGAAATGATAGATTTCCTTAATTTCTTAAGGCCAAATCTGAAAAACTTTAACCTAACCATTAAGGCTAAACAGGTAGCAAGAACTGTAGTCAACAGACTTTATACCAATACTGAAAAATACCAATACCTGATTGAGAAGAACCCTAAACTGGAAGAAATGCGTAAACGCTTTAATCTCGACGTTAATTCTTAATGAGGCTTTCCCGGCGGCGTGTCATTAACAGGATACCCCTCTTCGTCCAAATCATCCCGTTCATCCTCGGGAGTGCGTGCCAGCAGCTGATCTTCTGGCTCAAGCTCAAGGCTCTCTAATGTGTCGATGTGCATAGCAGCACTTTCTAGGTTTTCTCCAATTTGTTGATCTTCATCATACGCTGAACCATTATATGGATTTGCTTCATCATATGTAGAAATACTATCCTCACCATTTGGCGCAGAGGTATCATATGGCAATGGGTGATCATACTCACTATCTTCACCCCTTACATCAAATTCAAAGCTGTTTCGGGTCTTATCGTATGATAAATTATTAAAATCTTTAGTTTCTCCCAGTTCGGTTGGATGAAGTTTGTCGAGTGCTTTTCTTGGTCCGGGAACATTGTTTTGGTCTGCGCTCATAACAGTAAATTTTATATATAAACTTAGATAAAATTGTTTTTATAAACAATTATAGTCTCTATGAATATGATGTGTAAATAAAACCTAAAAAGATCCTGAATTGTTTTCCGTTTTGGATTTAAATAAGAAGCCCGCTTACAAATGCAAACGGGCTTCTTATATAAACTTTTTTTATCTTATAAATTTGTCAAAGCAGTATTGAATGTTTCACTTGGGCGCATTGCTGTAAAAGCTAAATCGTCATTAGGATGATAATAGCCTCCAATATTTTGTGGTTTACCCTGCGCTCCTATCAACTCTCCTGAAATCTTTGCTTCATTTTCAGTTAAAGCCTTAGCTAATGGGGCAAATCTAGCCTGCAATTCTGCATCCTTAGTTTGCGCAGCTAAACCCTCTGCCCAATATAAAGCCAAATAGAAGTGCGAACCTCTATTGTCTATCTGGCCTACTTTACGGGCCGGAGATTTATCATTAGCAAGGAATTTCTCAGTTGCCAAATCCAAAGTTTCAGCAAGTACCAAAGCTTTTGGATTATTTTGAGTTTGCCCTAAATGTTCAAGGGAAACAGCTAATGCTAAAAACTCTCCTAATGAATCCCAACGCAAATAACCTTCATGAATGAACTGCTCAATATGTTTTGGCGCCGAGCCACCTGCTCCGGTTTCGAATAAGCCTCCTCCGTTCATTAATGGCACTATAGAAAGCATTTTTGCCGATGTACCTAATTCCAAAATCGGGAATAAATCAGTTAAATAATCACGCAGGACATTACCGGTTACCGAAATGGTGTCTTCTCCTTTACGAATTCTGTCTAGCGTAAACTTCGTTGCTTCAATTGGTGATAAAATACGGATGTCTAAACCAGTCGTATCATGATCCAATAAGTACTTATTTACTTTTGTAATGATCTCTCTGTCATGCGCCCTGTTCTCATCTAACCAGAAAACTGCCGGCGTAGCCGATAAACGAGATCTGTTTACAGCAAGTTTTACCCAGTCCTGAATTGGTGCATCTTTGGTTTGACACATCCTAAAGATATCTCCTTTTTCAACTTTTTGATCAAAGAAAACTTTACCGCTGGCATCTGTTACCCGGATTGTCCCGTTAGCAGTTGCCTGGAAAGTTTTATCATGAGAACCATATTCCTCTGCCTTTTGTGCCATTAAACCTACATTTGGCACAGAACCCATTGTAGTAACATCAAAAGCACCATGAGCTTTGCAATCATCAATTGTAGCCGTATAAACACCAGCATAGCAACGATCTGGAATGATAGCAATCGTATCTTGTTGCTTGTTATCTTTATTCCACATCTGTCCTGAAGTACGGATCATAGCAGGCATAGAAGCATCAACAATTACATCAGATGGCACATGAAGGTTGGTAATTCCTTTATCTGAATTTACCATGGCAATTGCCGGACCATTTTCAATTGCCTCGGCGATTGCAGCCTCAACTTCTGCCTGTTTAGGGTTCCCTGCAATTTTAGCATAAACATCTCCTAAACCATTGCGGGTATCTACATTTAATTCTTTAAATAAATCTGCATATTTAGCAAACACATCTGCAAAGTAAACTTCAACTATAGCTCCAAAAATGATTGGGTCAGAAACCTTCATCATCGTGGCTTTTAAATGCGCCGAAAGTAGAACTCCCGCTGCCTTTGCCTCTTCTATAGCTTTAGACACGAAAGATTTTAATGCAGAAAGACTCATTGCAGAACTATCGATAACCTCACCGGCTTTTAATGGCGATAAGCCCTTTAGTTCCGTAACAGATCCATTAGTGTCTACAAATTCTATCCTAAATTGAGAAGCTTCTGTTAAAGTAACTGATTTCTCAGATCCATAAAAATCACCTTCACTCATGCTTACAACTTTGGTTTTCGAATCTGCAGACCACGCTCCCATTGAATGGGGATTAGCCTTTGCGTAATTCTTAACCGCTTTTGGTGCTCTACGGTCAGAGTTACCCTCACGTAAAACTGGGTTAACTGCTGAACCTAAAACTTTTGCATATTTTGCTTTGATTGCTTTTTCTTCCTCTGTTTGCGCATTATCAGGATAATTAGGGATAGCAAATCCTTGCGATTGTAATTCGGTAATCGCACCAACCAATTGTGGAATAGAAGCCGAAATATTAGGCAATTTGATAATATTTGCCTCCGGTGTGGTTGCTAGCTGGCCTAATTCTGTCAACGCATCTCCAACTTTTTGGTCTTCCTTTAAAAATTCAGGAAAGTTTGCCAAAATTCTTCCGGCCAAAGAAATATCTCTGGTTTCTACATCAATACCTGCCGAGGCCGTAAAAGCTTGTACAATTGGTAATAATGAATAGGTTGCCAACATTGGCGCTTCATCTGTTTTGGTATAGATAATTTTTGATGTATTTGACATATTTTTATAAATACGATTATATGAATAAAAAAAATAAAGCAGTATTGTTTATGATAAACGTGCTTTCTATTAAAATCGCCTAAAGATATAATAAACAGATGAATTTCATGGTGTTTAACTGAATATATTAAACAGTAAATAGCCAATAGATGATGGTAATTATTAGCTGGTAAATTTTAGCTTTGTTAAAGAATGAAAACATTTTTAACAGGACTATTTGCCCTCATAGGAGTTACAAGCTTTGCTCAGGCACAACAGGATTCTATCAGAAGATTAAATCAGGTTACCATAAGACCTTATTTTTCCAACCAATCTTTAATCAGATCTACAGGTACAATTGGCCTTATTGATAGTGGAACCCTTAATAAACAATCCGGCAACTCATTTGTCTCAGCTGTAAATACAGTTCCGGGGGTTAGAATGGAAGAACGTTCTCCTGGAAGCTACCGGTTATCTATAAGAGGCAGCTTACTAAGATCGCCTTTTGGAATAAGGAATATTAAAATTTACATGGACGACTTCCCTTTAACTGATGCAGGGGGTAATAGTTATCTGAATGCTCTCGATGTCGCAGGCGCATCACAACTTCAAATTTTAAAAGGCCCACAGAGCAGTATCTATGGGGCTAACTCTGGTGGCGTCATCTTGATACAACCCCAAGGCACTAACGTACCAACGGACAGCACTTCTGTTGTGTTAAAACTGGAGGGTGGATCATTTGGAGCTTTTCATCAAAATGCATTATTACAACATCAATCGGGAAAGTATAAATTAAGCATTACACAAGCTTATCAGCGAAGCGATGGCTATCGCGATCACAGCAATATGGACCGCAAGTATTTTCAGGCGCTGCAAAAGTGGGATTATACAAAAAACGCGAACTTAAAAGCATTGTTATTCTATTCCGATCTACACTATAATACTCCTGGTGGATTAACTGAGGCTCAATATCAACAAAATCCAAAATTATCTCGTCCGGCTGCAGGACAGATCAAAAGTGCAATAGATCAAAAAGCGGGTATCTATAGCAAAACCTTATATGGCGGCATCTCCAACAATTGGATAATAAACGGTAATTTCAAACATGTTATCTCCGTATTCTCATCTTATACAGATTTTAAGAACCCCTTTATAACCAACTATGAAAAACGGAAAGAATTTACTCTGGGGCTCCGCTCTTATCTGGAATACACTAGAAACACATCTCATGTAGAATGGAAGTTTAACCTGGGGCTGGAAAGTATGAAAACTGGTACCGATTTTGATAACTATGATAATAATTACGGTCAGCGGGGTGCTGTTCAGGCATCGGATAAACTAAACGCAAATTCCAGCTTCGCATTCGCCCATTTAAGTATCGATCTTCTTCAAAAACTGTTCATTGAATTATCTGCAAGTGCCAATCTCTATGGATACAACTACAAGAGCATTGCTCCAGTTGCCATTCCTAAAAAAACGAACAGGTTTGATATCCAGTTCATGCCAAGGGTAGCTTTGTCCTATAAAATAGATGATCAATTGTCGTTAAGAACCTCCGTGAGCAAAGGATATTCTCCCCCAAGTCTTGCCGAAGTAAGGGCATCAAACAATGTAATTAATGTTGATTTACAACCTGAATATGGCTGGAATTATGAGACTGGAGTAAGATATGAAGGTGTGAACAAAAGGCTATTTGTTGATGTAACCGGATTTTATTACAATCTTAAAAATGCAATTGTTAGACGCACTGTTTTAGTCAATGAAAAAGAAGCAGAGTATTTTATAAATGCAGGAGGCACAAAACAATGGGGTCTCGAAAGTTCTTTAGCTTTCTGGATTATTCCTCTCAATAATATACATTTTGTTAAAGGTCTGCAGTTAAAAAATTCATATACACTTAGTCATTTTAAATTTGATCAGTACCTGGACAAGACCAATAATTTCTCTGGAAATGACCTTACCGGAGTTCCTAAAACAACAATTGTTAGTAGCACCGATTTACAATTACCTAAGAGCTTTTCTGTATTTTTACAGCATAACTATACTTCTAGTATCCCACTTAATGATGCAAATACAGTTTACGCAAGGAAATATCACCTGGTACAAGCTAAAATTGGGAAAAAGAACTTATACATAGGAAATGTTCCCTTTGAAATCTACATAGGAGCAGATAACATATTAAACGAAAAATACAGCTTAGGCAATGACCTGAATGCTCTCGGTGGGCGGTATTTTAATGTCGCAGCAACAAGGAACTTTTATGGCGGGTTGTTAATATGTTTATAACTAGTTAACAACTATTTTTTCCTCATCTTTCATTTTAAATTAAATGTTTGTAATTTGTTGTTAGACAATATGAAACATGAATCCTAACAACGAAACTCTATTTTCAGAAAAACAGCGATTTGGGCAAAAATGGATTTGGGCAATCCTTATTGGAGCTAACTCAATATTCTTTTACGGCGTTTTTTATCAGGTTTTTCAAAGAAAATCATTTGATGACAACTCTATGAGTAACATGCAGTTGCTAATAGCCTCTGGCTTAATGCTATTGTTTACACTTGCAGTTTTAACATTAAAACTAGAAACCTATATTAAAAAAGATGGCATTTATGTACGTTTTTTCCCCTTCCATTTAACTTTGAAAAAATATTCCTGGGATAATATTCAAAGATTTTCTGTGAGGCAATATGATCCTATTACCGAATATGGTGGCTGGGGATTTAGATTTGGTTTCCTAACCAAAGGAATGGCGTTTAACGTTTCTGGAAACAAAGGCATACAACTGGTTTTAAAAAATGGATCCAGACTATTAATTGGGACTAATAAACCAGATGAAGCATTAGAAACGCTAAAGAAACTGGAACAACGGTCTGTATTTAATTAGCTTATTTTTTAAATATGCTCTGAGTAGGATATCTTCTATGTCTTAAATTATTAAATATCAACGCTACTAAAAATAGAATCATTATCCCCGATAATACTGGAGATAATACGTACATATAACCTAAGGCCTTAATTTTTTCGCTGCCAATTACGGCTATTAATGCTGTTGCTCCACCAGGAGGATGCAATGTTTTGGTGATTTGCATTGCAACTATAGATATCGATACAGCTAAGGCACAAGCCAGCCAACTCTCGCCAGGAAAAAATTTAGCAATGGTTACTCCAATTATTGCCGAAATCAAATGACCACCTATTAAATTTCTTGGTTGTGCCAGGGGACTATTAACAATGCCGTAAATTAATACTGAAGACGCGCCAAAAGAACCTATCAGATACAAATTATCATTGGCCACCAGATACTTGCTATTTAACAATCCTATTAAGCCTATCCCAATAAATGACCCAATAAAAGTTAAAATGTGCTCTTTAGCATCAATTAAAGTTTCACGATATAATACATACCTTGCCCTACGATAGTGCTTCCTGATTCTCTTTCTCGGCATTGCTCTTTAAAATATGGCGCAAAAGTAAGATTATATCTAGCCATTTACTAGTAATTATCTAATATCAATACATCTTATAAACTATAAGGTGAGCAAAAAAACGCACCTTATAGTTTTAAATTAGTAGCCTAAATTAGTAGCCAGCTGTAAAACGCTGACGAGGATGTTTGTTATTTTCTAGTTCATCAACAATTGCCATTGCCAAATCCTGAACCGACAAAGTACTTCTACCATCTTCATTAAACACAGGGCTATTTGTTCCTAAACGATATTTACCAGTTCGACCGGTTGTAATGCCGGGGTGCATTTCAATAGCAGGGCTAAAGAAACTCCATTGCAAATATTCCTCTTGTTTAAGTGAAGTTAAATAATCTCTGGCCGCAGTAGCACCGGCTTTATAATCCGCAGGAAAATCAGGTCCGTCAACTAATTGTTTACCATCAATTTCCAAGCTACCTGCACCTCCAACAACAATTAGGCGATCCACTCCAGATGCTTTAACAGCTTTTTGAATGGCCTCGGAACCTGCTATAAAGTCGTGGTACAGATTCGGGTTTGTCCATCCGCTATTGTATGCACTGATTACTGCATCACTTCCTTTTAATGTTTCTATTAAAGCCAATGTATCATTTACATCAACACCTTTAACAAACAAATTATTGTTGTCAATTTTAATCTTTTCAGGACTCCGTACAATAGCGGTAACCTCATGCCCGCGATTAAGTAATTCTTCTAAAATGGCGGTTCCTACGAAACCACTTGCGCCAATTAATGCTGTTTTCATATCCTTATTTATTTTTAAATGTTATTGTAACATTTTTCATTACAGTTATATATAAAAAAATCAATCAAAATGATTGCTGAAATCCGCAAGTGTTTGAGACGAAAGTTCTTTTACTAATGCCTGCTCTGTCGAATTATACAAGTTATTCAAATGTGTATTCATTTGTTTACCTACAGAACATTGCGGATTAGGTGTATTCTTAGAAATACCTAGCAAATTATTTTGTTTTACTGCCTTATAAATATCTGCCAGATTAATCTCTTTTGCAGATTTACTTAAATAGCTCCCCCCATTTTTTCCCTCTTTACTATCAACAAATCCATGATTCCTTAAATTACTTAATTCCTTTCTTACCAATACTGGATTTATATTTATACTTCCAGCCATAAATTCTGATGACAACAGTTCACCCTTAGCCCTTTCAAGTAAAGTAAGTATATGTAAAGAAATAGCAAATCTCGAGTTATTCATTCTGTAACTAAAATTATTACAGTACAAAGGTAAGGTAATAATTGTAAATTCCAAATACCAGGATCCGTGCTAGATCGATGCTTGTTCGACGATGCTTCGACTTTACTTCGCAAAACAGGTACTTTTGCCGAACAATCGGCACTCTAAAGCCGGACATCCAGTACCTAACACAAAGCGTGTTGTTGCCAGTTACAGCGGGCCACCATAATTTAATGATTAGCAAGTTTCGGGTTTTATTGTCTGGCTTATCAGCGTAATTTTGTTATATTAAATTAAAGATCATGGAAACATTAAGCCAAATTGATTACAACAGAATTGCCGAGGCGATAGCATATTTAAAATTAAATTTTAAACAACAACCTTCGCTAGATCAAGTTGCTGAGCATATTAACCTGAGTCCATTTCATTTTCAACGGATGTTTAAAGAATGGGCAGGCGTTACTCCAAAGAAATTCCTGCAGTACCTTTCTATTGAATACGCAAAAAGCATCCTTAAAGATAAAGAAACAACCTTATTTGATGCAGCCTATGAGACAGGATTATCAGGCACCAGTCGTCTGCACGATCTCTTCATAAATATAGAAGGAATGACTCCGGGTGAATTTAAAAATGGAGGGGAACAGCTTACCATAAACTATAGCTATGCAGAAAGCCCTTTCGGATCTCTAATAGTCGCATCAACAAAAAAAGGAATTTGCTATATGGCTTTTGCTGATGACCAGATAGAGGCATTAACAATGTTAAAAAGCACATTCCCTAATGCTAAGTATTGTCAGCTATTGGATATGATACAGCAGAATGCACTTTACATCTTTACTCAGGACTGGAGCAGACTAAATGAAATTAAACTTCATTTAAAGGGCACCCCTTTTCAAATAAAAGTATGGGAAACCTTGTTAAAGGTTCCTATGGGAGATTTATCTACCTATGCTACCATCGCATCTGCAATTAACAATCCAAAAGCCAATAGAGCAGTGGGCTCAGCTATTGGGAACAATCCCGTTGCTTTTTTGATTCCATGCCACAGAGTCATTAAATCCACAGGAGAATTTGGGCAGTATCATTGGGGTAGTTCCCGTAAAACAGCAATAATAGGATGGGAGGCTGCAAAAACAAATTCTCAAGAATAAAAGACCTTATTCTTTATTTGCAAGACTTCTCCAAAGATAAAACACCAGATAACTCTCCCATCCAGGATAATTTCTAAAAAATGCCTGAATTTCCTCATGCTGTTTTTTATCTGTAATGATATTATGGTTTAACAAAGAATTTAAAAGCCCTGCATCGCCATAAGGAACACATGAATGTTCCTTTAAAGATTTCATAAGGGCATAGTTGGCAGTCCACACACCTATGCCCTTTATACTATTCAATGCTTTTTGTCTTGCGTTAAGGTCCGGCAAAGCAAGTAAATTATCTTTGCTCATTTCTCCACTGGCAAATGCCTTAGCAATAATAATCAGGTATTCGGCTTTACTTCTTGAGAATTGCATTTCTCTCAAATCATCTATAAAAAGTTCCGCAAGGACCTTGCAATCTGGAAACACATAATAATTGACACCATTAAAAGGAATATAAGTTCCGTACTTTTCTACCAGTCGTCTTTTTAATCTATATGCAAAAGTGAGATTGATCTGCTGCCCTATTATTGCCCAACAAATAGCTTCAAATAAATTAGGAATACCTATTAATCTTAACCCGCTATATGCTGTTACCATATAAGCTAGCCTTTCATCATTTTTTACTAATCGATAAAAGGRTTCCATATCTTTTTCAAGGTCAAACCAATCAGATACAAATTGTTTGAGCTTTTTTACACCGTTTTCTTCCAGATCTCCTACAAGTACTTCGATCAGTAATTTACCTTCATAAAAGGCTACGCTAACCAATAACTGGCGACCCTCAATTTCAATAACCTTTATAACCTGATCTGCATCTACTTTGTGCATGCAATCGTCAAAGTTTCTATCCAAAAACCACAAACACTCTTCGAAATCAAAATTCCTAGGGACTTCAATAGATATGACTTGTTTATTCATATCTCAAAAGTATTCATTTGTTTATACAATAAAATCTGATTCTTGCTTAATATGTAGTACCAACTTATTCCCGCAAACCTTTTATAGCCTAACTTTAACCGACTTCTCATTTGCCCCGTTAAGGTAAACTACCTGCTGTTTGGCTTTTCTTAATTCGCCCCCATCTATATTAACGAACTCGTTACCTGTCCCTTCCAAACTAAGCAATACTTTACAGGGGGTTAAAACACGGACACCTGTAAGCAATATATCTTTGGAATTTGTGATCCGAAGCAATGAAGGAGCATCTAAACTTCCTTGCAAACTTAAGCCATTTATAGAAACATCCTGAACATTATCAAAAACTACAGCAGGCCGAAGGTCATTCTTCTCAAACTCAAACCGCACATTATGCAAGCTTAAGCCTTTTACGTTTCGGGCATATAAACCATAAGCTGGCGGCCCACCTGGTGTTTTGTCCCATACACCAAAATATTCAGCTGCAATATTGGGCACGTCTCGCTTTTCTGCCTGTTCTGCAGTTCCCCCACCCGCATACTTTATATGAACATCGGTAAAACTGATGTCTTCAATATAATATTCGCCCATTGCATTCAAGGTAATGCATGAGTTTTTTTCACCCTCCCATGTATGTAAATCAAAATGAATGTCAGGATGAGGAACTGGCAATGCTACAACATTAGCCCTTATGTTATTAAATGAAATATTTCGGAGATAGGGTTTCCCGGCAAGTTGATTATTTTCTGCATTTTTATTACTATTTACCCCGCTGAAGCCAATACCGATTGGACCGGTTACATTTTCCATAACTATATTTGAGAAGCTAAAGTTCTGTATACCTGCAGCACCGGCACTGATCTTTATTGCACAACCATAAGTATCATAAATAAGGCAGTTAGTAATAGCAATATTTTGTGATTCACCACCCCCAAAACGAAATATTGACCATCGTGTACTGAAACTACAATTAGTTACTGTAACGAACTTATTGCTACCAAATAAGGCACAGGCATCGTCCTGGCATTGAACATCACTGTTAATCAAATGAACATATTGACAGCTATTGAAATGAAAGCCATCATTATTTTTATTTACCCGGTTGTAAATCCGTACACCATCAATATACGCATGTTTGCACTTCAATAATCGCACGCAATGATATGCGCTTGCAGCCATAAAAACATCATCCATCCGCAAGTTAGTACACTGGTAAAATATTAAGAGATGAGGCCGATCAAAATTGCCGTTTACTCCGTTTTGTCCAGGCCCGGTATTGTCGCCCTTTCCTGTATAAAATGCGAGACCATTTCCATCTATAGTCCCCTTGCCTTCTATACTAAGTCTTTCAGCATTTACGGCATATAAGAATACAATATTCCCATTTCCTTCGGGAATTCCTTTTCCTGCTGTATAATCCTCTCTTTTAGGACTTCCCAAAAGTTTTGCTTCTGTAGAAAGGTGCAAAGTTACATTAGATTTAAGCTCCAGAGTTCCCGACAGAAATACGCCGGCAGGGATCATCACCACACCCCCTTTATTATCACTACAAGTATTTATAGCATTCTGAATAGCATTTGTATCGAGCACCTTGCCGTCTCCTTTAGCTCCAAAATCTCTGATATTGTAAACATCCGTTCTGCTTTCTGCCTGGGGTATCTTTGCACTAATTAACGAAGCTCCGGCTACCGTAAGTGCGGGCACAGAAACTCTTCCTAGCCATTGACGGCGGGATAATTGATCCATACTGTAGTTTGATTTATAAATGATTTTACTATCATAAATATACGGACGACGATAAAACAATAACTCTCCCGAATAAACTAAATGCTCAGCCGTATTGGCTTTTGGCAAGGCTATTGTAGATAAATAATTCCAACCAATATCATTATGAAAAAATCACTTCTACTTTTAACAGGCATTGCACTACTTGCCTCCGCTTGTAATAGCAGCAATACTGATGATAAAAGTGTCGACAGTACTTCAGTAACATCCATGGACACTTCTCTAACACCATCTGTACCTGTTCAGGAAAAAATATCTGAGTGCTATATCTACACTAAAAACAGAGATACTGCCAAACTTAAAATAAACACAGAAAATGACGAATTGACCGGTGATTTGAGTTATAGTCTATTTGAAAAAGATAGTAACAAGGGGACCATTTCAGGAGAGGTTAAAGGCGACACAATTCTAGCAGAATACAATTTCGATTCGGAAGGGATGCGCTCAACCAGAGAAGTTGTATTTTTAAAAAGAGACAGAAAACTATATGAGGGCTTTGGCGAAGTAGAAGAGAAAAACGGCAAAACTGTATTTAAAGACAGATCAAAATTAAAATTTGGAGACGCAATGGTATTTTCTTTAACAGATTGTAAATAGGCTAAAAATTTTCAAAGCGTTCCCAAAAACCATCAACAGGTAGCTTAGCAAAAATATTTACAGGCTCTTTTTTTACTGGATGAATAAATTGCAATCTACGCGCATGTAAGCAGATACTACCCTTTCTGCTTCCTCTGGGATAACCATATTTGTTATCACCAACAATAGGACATCCTAAAGTAGATAGCTGTACTCTTATTTGATGAGAACGCCCGGTAAGCGGATCAACTTCAATCAGGTAATAACCACCAAGTTCCCCTATTAACCTATAACTTAATTCCGAACGCTGACTTCCGGGAACTTCAACATTATGCGGAGTAACAATATTTTTTTGAGGGTTTTTTACTAACCAATGAACAAGTGTACCTGAAGCTTTAGCAGGCTTATTCCTAACAATGGCCCAATACGTTTTTTTTACTTCGCGATTTTTGAATACTGCATTCATCCGCTCTAATGCCTTGCTTGTTTTAGCAAAAAGTATTACTCCACTAACGGGCCTGTCTAAACGGTGCACAACACCCAAAAAAGCACTATTAGGTTTATTATACTTTTTAGCAAGATATTTTTTAACCTGCTCATCAAGAGGCTCATCTCCAGTTTCATCAATCTGCACAATATCACCTGCGCGTTTCAGTACCGCTATAAGGTGATTGTCCTCGTAAAGCACATCTTTATCAGTTACCGGCATTAATACTGCTCCTTTTCGTTCGGGAAATCCTTTGCTTTCACATCTTTAATGTACGACTGTGCAGCTCCCAATATACCATCATACAGATTTACATATTGACGCAAGAAGCGAGGTTTAAAACCTTTTGTTAAACCAATCATATCATTAACAACCAAGACCTGACCATCGCAATCAGGGCCCGCGCCAATACCTATAGTAGGAATTTGTAAACTTTCAGAAACTACTTTAGCTAATTTTGCTGGTATTTTTTCAAGCACAATAGCAAAACAACCAGCCTCCTGAAGCGCAATTGCATCAGTTTTTAACTTCTCTGCTTCATCTTCATCTTTTGCTCTTACAGTATAAGTTCCGAACTTATAAATAGACTGAGGTGTTAATCCAAGGTGCCCCATAACAGGAATTCCGGCCGTAATGATGCGCGATATTGACTCTGCTACTTCTGTTCCACCTTCAAGCTTTACGCCGTGTGCCCCAGATTCTTTCATGATCCTGATAGCAGAATTAAGTGCTTCTTTAGAATTTCCCTGATAGCTACCAAAAGGCAGATCGACTACAACGAAAGCTCGTTTTGCTCCTCTAACTACACCTTGAGCATGATAAATCATCTGATCAAGTGTGATAGGTAAGGTGGTTTCATGTCCAGCCATTACATTAGATGCAGAGTCCCCAACTAATAATACATCCAAACCAGCATCATCAAGAATAGTGGCCATCGAATAATCGTAAGCGGTTAACATGGCTATTTTCTCTCCACTAGCCTTCATCTCCTGAAGTATATGTGTGGTTATGCGTTTAACCTCTTTGTTTACAGACATAGTTCTATAGTTTTGTAGCGACAAAATTAGTTTTTACATTCGAAATAAAGACAGTTTTATCGTTTTTGTGACATTTTGTTAATGCCTGTCTAAGTTTATATAGTGCTATATAAACTTAGAGCGATTTATAATTGCCAAATGCCATTCGAAACAATCTAAAAAAAAATCTTGATTTAAATCCTCAAAAACGTATCTTTGTATCCCGAAATGAAGGGGTCACTTAACAGCACATTTGTTAACTACAAAAACGGCATCAAAGCCGCGCTAGAGCCATCATTTTTTCCTTTTTTTATCCCAATAATTTCTCTTAATAAATACCATGACTAATTACACCAAGTTACCTGCAATCTTGTTACTGGCTGATGGCACAGTTTACCACGGTAAAGCCGCTGGAAAAATAGGCACAACAACAGGCGAGATCTGTTTTAATACAGGTATGACAGGATATCAGGAAATTTTTACGGATCCTTCTTATTTCGCCCAGATTATGGTAACCACCAATGCACATATTGGAAATTATGGTATCCACAAAGACGAAACTGAATCAGAAAGTATAAAAATTGCCGGTTTAGTTTGTAAAAATTATAACATTGGTTTTAGCCGTAAAGAAGCTTCTGAGTCTATACAGGATTATTTTCAGAATGAAAATATTGTAGGCATTTCTGATATCGATACACGCGCTTTGGTTCGTCACATCAGAAATAAAGGAGCAATGAATGCAATTATTTCTTCAGAAATCACTGACCTTGAAGAATTAAAAAGCAAATTAGCCGAGGTACCATCTATGGATGGTTTAGAATTATCTTCTAAAGTTTCTACCAAAACACCTTATTTCTATGGTTCACCT
>NZ_JBFTIZ010000025.1:0-22855 GCF_056395165.1 Pedobacter sp. 10L46_2 | reverse complement strand
CAATAATATGCTTTCCACCACTCATCAATATAAATTGATGAATCTCTTCGAATAAAATATTGCCTATCTTTAAAAAAGTAACATGAAGCTTTATTTCAATCACTAAAAAACTGGTTTTTATGAAATTTTGGAATGTTTTTAGTCTATTTTGGATTATCTATTTGTTGTTTTTTGCAATCGGACTACCACTCATTCTCCATTACGCAGGAAATCATCATCTAAGCGATTATGAGATGATTCATACATCTGCCAGCGAAGCATTCGTTTTGCTTGGCCTGGGCACGGCACTTTGGTTCATCGTATTTATTTATTACATCAAGGAATTTTTGATTAATCTTCTTTTAAAAAAAAATGGTATTATTCGATTGTTGGAGCGTGGTGAAAAAAGAAAAGGGGCGGTTTCAGAAGAGTTTGAGTTTATGGACTCAAAACCGTATGAACGCCGTTTTGAAGTGGGCAATACCATTGGAATAGACGAGCAGGAGGTGAAATGGAATGCCAAAACCATAGTGCTTGCTGTGATTGGACTGCTACTATTGATTGCTTTGGCAGTAGGAATATTGGTTTATAGTTATATAAATGAAAGTCATGGCTATGGTTGGCGGTATCTGTATTTTTGGCATCCTTACATCATGATTCCCGGCTCTTTTATTTTTTATTTAAGTTTTTTATTTGGCGTTACCAATGGCCTTTTTTCAAAATTTTTGAGCAAATCCGAAAAGTAAGCGTTCGGCTGTCCGTTACAGCTCATCTCAAACTGGGGCAATGCATCAATAGGCCCAACAACCATTTTTTTGTCAAAGGCTGCTGTGATCTCGACCTCATTTAGATAATTGTCAATTACGTAATTTTCTTTTGTGACGACTTTACGGCCTTTTGATATTTCGTAGCACCTAGAAAAATCAAAAGGCCGTTCAGGGATCAGTAATTTGATTATCGCTAGCGGCTGAGAATACTAAGGCTGATATGCATTTTGGAGTAACTCACCGTTGGTGACTGGCATGTGGGTCCAGCTAAGGGTTTCTCCTTATTTTACAAAATAGGGGATTTCCCCTATTGATATTTTTGTCTTTAACTCTCCCTATGATGAAAAAAGAAAACACAGACCTGACTTCTGTTTGGGTTTTATTTGAAAAGAATTCTGAATTAACTTACCTGGATCTCCAGCAGCGCTTGACGGACATTGAAGTCGGCACCCCACTTGAAATACTCAACGCCGCTTTGGCTTTGATTCAAGCAGATATTCAGACGATGGACAATTCATTTGCTGATGTGGTTGACCTATCCGATACTACCCGGATCGTATTTTTTAAGGAGATTCGCCCGAAATTTGTAGCACTTTGGCTGTTTTATCTGGAACGGTACCACCTGATTTTGAATAAGCCTCTTGGTGCAAAACAGGGAATAAAGTGTTTTTATGAGTCAGAATTGGAACAACTCGATTACTTTTTGAAGCGGTATGGATTTTATTACAGTTATTTTAGAAGCGGAATGAACCAAACAGACCACTTGTATTTCCTTCCGGATATAAAAATGCTTGTTACTGTCCCTGAATTACCCTTCTTGCCAGGAATGTCACGAACTTCCTGCGATTACCTTTTTGCCAGGTTCCTTGCTTGTGATTTGATAACCCAATACGTGTTGGCAAAGATCAATGATTTGGATAAACCCAATTTGGCCCCCTCTGAGGTGATAAATTTGACAAAGAAAAAAAAGGTACAAACTCAATTTGGTTTATCGGTAGATCAATTGGGGATGGCTGTCCGTGCGGCGCTGGATGCGTCAGTAATCAAGAGCAAATCCTTTCAATCTTTATGTGAGGAGCTGGCACCTCTGGTTGTGACGGCTTCAGGACAGAGCAATGTCTCTGCTGGAAGTCTGCGGAGCAATGCCTATACAGGGGAGGATGTAGATAAACATATAGTCATTCGTGCAATGGAAAAGATGATCCGTTTGATTAAGGAGTACTAGCTGATATTTCAGCCAGGGCAATTGGTCTCATCTAATTGTCTTGGCTTAATTCTCCAGATTAATTTATTCCCCCTTCGTACATTGAGATCTAAACATTATGTTTTTTTAATTTCCGGCTTGTTTGTGTCTCTTCAAATTTTTCCGTTCCTCCGGTTTTTACTGATAAAGAAAATGACCAGCAGCATCACCAGAACAATCACCAATCCTTCTACAAATGAATTTCTTTCCATGATCTGCGGTAATTGATTTATTGTTTTGCTAAAATGTCCTATTAGTAAAACAATCCAATAGCGGATAGGTTCAAGAAACATTTCAATTGCTTACTACCTTAACTGAATTAGACAGAGTCCGGTTGTTTGCCATTTTTATACTCTTTTCCTGCCTCCTTAACTCTGGTCAGTTTAGCTTTTTTCTACCTGTAGAAATTCTTGGTTTCCGGACATCTTTTTGTGGATAGATGATCCTCAAGCTGTGCTTGTTAAGTTGATATCCATCTATGATCCTACGGGCGATCTGACGGTAAAACACTTTTTTTGGGGAATCCGTTTCCATAACAATGTTGTTTCTGATCAGTTGTTTGAGGAGTTGCTTTATAACCGCATCCTCTTCCACACGGAAAGAGCTGCCAAGGTAAGGATCCCGGTAAACCAGTACCAGGCAAAGCTGGCCATCTGAATACCGATGTACCAGCTTTTGCTGGGTAAGCTCAATTTCCCTGGGACAGGCTGGCTGGTTGCAAGAGAAAGAGTTTTCAAGTATGGTCGGATCTGTAATGGTTACGGGGATCCCGCGCCTGTAATCTTTTACTTCTCCCAGTTTCAAATGATCTTCATCTGGAAAAGGAAAGCGAAAAAGGAAACCCATGTCCGCCCCGGCGTATTTTTCAGGGGGAAGGTTTCCCGGCTCCTGTTTGAGCTGACCGGATTCCAGTGCCTGGACATATTTTGGATACGAGGCATAATAGAGACTTTCGCAGGTACCCAGTTTGATGACGCTGTTTTTGTATTTTATGTATTCTCCCATAGTTGAATTCTTCTTTTAGGTTCGCAGCAGCAAAGGTCATCTGTTGCCTGGAGAATAACCTATTTAGAATTCAAGAGGGATGAGCGACCATCTCCTGGCTATTTCCTCATTTCTCTTTTGGCCACGGTTGAATCTTAGCCTAAAGTCTCACTGACGTTGTTCTGGCCGTCAATGTTAATTTTTAATATGGGGTTAATCCTCTTTAGAATTTATGCTGGGTCGTTTTCTGGTATTTATCAACCTTACTTTTGTGTGATAAGCCAGCGTAAATGCTACGCAAAAGGGTTGGCTGATCTTCAGTTAGCGAAATCTTTAGGTTAGAGGCGCTAAACTCCATAATGGTTTTTTAATGTTGTTTAAGAATGTAGGAATGAGAAGCAAGAAAAATAATAGAAACAAACGCTGTGCGGTGCGGTTAACTGCAGGGGAACAAGACCTGCTGCAGAAAAATTTTGCGGGCACAACCCACAGGAATTTTAGTGAATATGCACGGGCAATTTTACTGGGGAAACCCATGATTGCAGCCGTAAGAAACCAGTCGCTGCAAGATATTTTTGTTGAACTGGTGGCTTTAAGGCAGGGCTTAAATGATGTGGCAATTCACTTCGATCAGGCGGTTCAAAAACTGCATACCATGGCCAGCATTCCGCAATTCCAAACTTGGCTTTTAAATTATGAAATGGATCGACGAAAATTGTTGAAAAACATTGAGGAAATAAATGTATTCATCAATTCAACTGCTGAGAAATGGTTGCATTCATAAATACGATTAAATCCTTAAGTGGAAGTTTCTACTACAACGAGCTTAAGCTGTGCTCGGGGGCTGCAACCTGCCTGATGGCCGAAAATTACCCGCGCAAACTTTCTGAATTGAATCAGTCTGACCGACTGGGAATGCTGGAAAAAATGGCTGCGTTAAACCCGCGCACTAAAATAAATGGCCTGCACATCTTTTTGAACTTTGATCCGGCAAACCAGCTTAGCCCGAGTCTTTTGCAGGAGATTGCAAAATTTTATATGCAGGAGATTGGTTTTGGGAACCAGCCCTATTTGGTATATGAACATCTGGACGCGGCACATCCACACCTGCATATTTTAACCACCAATATACAGGCTGATGGTAAGCGAATTAATCTATATACGAAAGCGCCCCATTTTCAGTCGCTGCTTAAACAGATCCGGACCCGTTTTGCGCTGACTACCAGCACAGCAGTAAAGGACTCGGGTGACGCTTTGTACCCCCAGCAGCTTTCAAAACTAACCTATGGCAAATCGCCAACGTTCGGTAGTATTGCCCGCGTGTTGGAAAGCGTGCTTAATGAATATCTTTTTACCTCATTTGCAGAGTTAAATACAGTCCTGGGCTTGTATAATGTTCGGGCGGAACAGGGTAAGGAAGGATCCAGGCTGTTTAAAAATAGGGGACTAATTTATCGTTTACTCGACGGGTCAGGTAATCGGATAGGCGTGCCGGTCAAAGCCAGTTCTTTACCATTCAATCCTGGATTAAATCGCCTTGAAGAAAGATTTAAAAAGAATGTGCCGCTTAAGTTGGGCCTGGAAGGAAGAATTCTCTATGAAATAGATCTTGTGCTAGACAATGTGAAAATTCGTGATACAGCAGCATTCTCGGCATCGCTGAAAACAAAGGCAATCGATGTGGTATTTAAAGGTGATCAGGATAAGAGATTGCAAGACGTGATTTATGTTGATCACCGGAATAAGTGTGTATTCAAAGGAGTAGACTTAGCTAGTGCCTATGGTGCTGAAGGGATATTGAGCAGGTTGGGCGATAATGTTCACCGTGCTGTGGAATTTGAGAAAGTTCAGGGCGTGCATGCTGGTGACTCGCAGTATGATTTGCCTGTGGATGGTTCATCGGCGCTGGTCGATCTATCGCAAATACAGCCCCAACAAGATCATCTTTCGGTTTCTGTTGTAAAAACGAAGCGGAAACAGCGGGGAAGAAAGCGAGCGGTTAAACATTAAAGAGGAATTATGGCAATGCAAACAGGAGAGAATGAGCAGGCAATGAGAAAGATCTTGGATATGACCAGATTCATTTCTATCAGTATCCTGCTTTTACACTTTTATTATTATGGCTACTTAGCTTTTGATTTTTGGGGCTTTGTCAGTGCTTTCACTGACCGGGTAATGGTCAATATCGCGCATTCTGGGTTGTTTGACGATTTCCATAGATCCAAGCTTGTTGCTTTGGGCTTTCTGTTCATTTCTTTACTGGGGGTAAGTGGCAGAAAGGATGAAAAATTAAGTCCCAAAACCGGCCTTGCCTATTTGTTCACCGGCCTGCTGCTGTATTTTCTCAGCGCCCTGGTTCTGGCGTGCGAGCTGAGTCTGCATTGGCGGGCTACGCTGTATATCGGGTTGACTTCCATAGGGTATTTACTGATCCTGACTGGTGCGACACTATTTTCCAGGGTGATCAAAGACAAACTAAGCGGAGATATTTTCAATAGCGATCAGGAGAGCTTTCCGCAGGAAGAGCGCCTTTTGGTGAATGAGTTTTCCATTAATTTGCCCACCAGATATAAGTTGAAAGGGAAGGAGCGAAAGGGCTATATCAATGTGATCTCCCCGGCAAGGGCGACCATTGTGCTGGGCAATCCTGGTTCAGGTAAGTCGGCTTTTTGTATCCGGGAATTCATCACTCAGGCATTGGCTAAAGCTTCACCTTATTCCATGCTGGTCTACGATTTCAAATTTCCAGATCTATCATTAATTGCCTACAACCATTGGTTGAAGCATAAGGACCGTTATCAGGGTAAACCCGAATGTATTTTTATCAATTTTGATGACTTGTCGCGATGTCATCGGGGAAACGTATTTGATCCGCTGGGAATGGTTGACATCACCGACGCCTCAGAATCTGCCCGTACCATTCTGTTGGGACTGAACCGGGAGTGGCAGAAAAAGCAAGGAGATTTTTTTGTGGAGTCCCCAATTAATTTTGTGACTGCAATCATTTGGTTTTTACGTAAATACCAAAACGGCGCCTATTGTACTTTGCCACATGCCATTGAATTGATTCAGCTGGATTATGACAGTTTGTTTACGGTAATGCGTCTGGAGAAGGAAATAGAAGTTTTGATTAACCCATTTGTAAATGCCTACCTGAATGATGTCATGGAGCAACTCGAAGGGCAGATTGCTTCGGCTAAGATTGCCCTGGCCAGGTTATCATCTCCTCAGCTTTACTATGTGCTGTCCGGAAATGATTTTAGCCTGGACATCAATAATCCCGAGCATCCGAAGGTCATTTGTATGGGAAACAATCCACAGAAGATCCAGACCTACGGGGCAGTGCTTTCCTTGTACGTTAACCGCTTGCTAAAAATCATCAATCAGAAGAATAAGCTAAAATCCATGCTGATCTTCGATGAGTTTCCAACGCTGACTACCGATATCATTCCTACCATTGCGACTGGCAGGAGTAATAAAATCGGGGTGTGTCTGGGCATTCAGGATGCCAGCCAGCTGCGTAAGGATTACGGCCGGGAACAGGCCGACGTGATCATGAGTACGGTGGGCAACATCATTGCCGGGCAGGTGACCGGGGATACCGCCAAGCAGCTGAGTGAACGCATTGGTAAGATCATGCAGGACCGCCAAAGCATGTCAATTAATAGTGGAGATACTTCCATCAGCAAAAGCAAGCAACTGGAATTTGCCGTTCCGGCCTCCAGAATTGCGTCCCTTTCCAGCGGGGAATTCGTAGGTATGGTTGCCGATATCCCGGATCAAAAAATTATTTTAAAGGCCTTTCATGGCAAGATACAGAATGATTTCGATGCCCTGAATAAGGAAGAGAAGGCTTATGTCCCTATCCCTGTGATCAGAACGGTCAATTCTAGTATGGTCCAAAAGAATTATCTGCAGATCAAACAGGAGGTGCAGGACATTGTCCGGTCCGAGGTACAGCGAATGATGGGTGATCCTGCACTTGCCCACTTGGTGATTCGCAAGAACTAGCCCGGCAAATCCGGACATCTGTATTTGTTTTAGCGCTATTCTCAAATACTCCCTGCAATCTGCAGTGTTAGTTAATCTTGAAAACGGCCAGGATAATGACAAACAGGAATATCGCCAGCTGCAGCAGATAGAAAATATTCAACCGAAATGAAGCGTCTTTCACCATTTGATCCGTAGGGGCGGTGCTTTGCTTTACACCCTTCTTTAACTTTTCGAGCTGCCTATTTCCAACCAGGAAGCCGTTGAGTACAAGTACCAGAATAAGAGCTAGTTTAATTTTGAACCACAATTGATGCATGAAAACACCATGGGTAACCGCCATCAGACCTACACCGGAAACCAGTAGTAAACTGCCGCCTATTGCTAAAACTATCGCAAGCCTCGACATCAGGTTTAGCAGGCTGTCGGAGGGTTTGCCCTGGGTTTTAAACTGGCTGGAAAAAGTACGGAAGGTAACATAATCCGCAACGGTGGTTCCTGCTAGCAGCGTGAGGCCGCTGAGATGCATGATGAGTAAGCCCTGCATTAAAATTAGTGTATTCATATCAGATTGTTGCTTTTTGTTTAGCACTGAACAGTAAAAAGCTGGTTAAGGCCATGTAGACTGCTGTTAAGCCATGGATTAGCATATGCGGAACATCCAGTCCATTGGTCAACAAGACCAGTAGGCAGTCTGTTGCAGGGATAATGATGGCGACAGTAAAAACATAAGCGGTTGCTACCCTCATGCGTAATAAAAGTAATGGCAGAAGTACTATCCCCGAAAAGATATCGCGGATTCCTTTTATTCTTCCAAAAACGAGGTCCTGAGTGTTGGAAAAAGGGATGCCAAATGCCTGTGCGGCGGTCTGGGGAATGGCAATAAACCGGATGCCTACAAAGATAATGCCCAGGGCAATCAGCATGGTCATCCAGTAGGATACTGAGCGGATACCCCAGCTGGTGATTTCATTTTTTGTTTTCATGTTATTTAGTATTTAATAACACAAAGTTCACCAATGAAATGGCTGGGTTCATTCACCCAGGTTAATTAATGCTACTCCACCATACGTTTTCGAATTCGGCTTAAAGACGGTGGTTTGATGCCTATATAGGAGGCAATATAATATTGCGGTATGCGCTGCCCGATATCCTGGAACCTGGAAAGAAACTGCTGATAGCGTAGCTCCGCAGGATCATTGTAGAGTKAGGTAATCTGGTTGATCACATTCACAAAAACATATTCAATGGCCAGTCTCCCAAATCGTTCGCCATGCTCTACTTGCTGATAAAACAACTGCATATTGGCATGGCTAATGGTATAAACAGTGGTTTCTTCCAATGCTTGTATGTTCGTTAATGATGGCTGCTGTGGTAAAAAGCTGGGGTAGTCACAAACAAATTCCCCCTCCTTGTTAAAATAACCGGTTTGCTCTTCCCCGTCCTTATTGTTGTAGTAACGCACCAGTCCCTTTTCAATGAAAATAATATTTCTGCAGACATTGCCGGCTTCCAGTAAATGTTCGCCTTTTTTCAGTTTTCGCTCGCGAAATAGTTTTCGTATAATTTCCTCATCGGTTGATGAAAGTGGAATATAATTTTGAATGGTTTTGATCAGTAAGTCCATAAACAAATATAACCAACTGAGGAATTTATTGTGTGATCAAAAGATAACCATTAATTCATTTGAAGGGGGATATACATTTGTCTCGCGTAAATATAAATGAGCGGCATTTCCAAACCATATCCATGATTTCTTTGTATATCTCATCAAACACTTTCCCTTTATGTTTTTACCATAGGGCTGAGAATTTTATTTCAACATTTTTTAACAATTGAATACATAAGTCTTTGTCATCTGCAGTGAACCCGTTCATGATCAGGATTGCATTTTTTTTAGTCCGGTAATATCATACTCGGATACGTGTTCTCCTTTAGCCGTGAGTTCAATTCTTTTGGAGTGCTTGTCTTCTTTATCTGCGTACTCTTTAATTCATCCTCGTTTATTCATTCGGTTTAACATGTCTGTGCACCGTTGTGATTTAGGTAAAGGAATGGTATTTTTACCATTGAGTTAAACGTAAAATAGTTTATGAGTTATAATGAACGATTAGCGAACCGTGTCCGCGAGTTACTTGAAGATCGGGATGACGTGACAGAAAAAGCAATGTTTAGCGGGATTTGCTTTATGGTTGATGAAAAGATGTGTATATGTGTAACCAGTTCAGGTTTATTATGCCGCATTGGAGCAAGCAAAGCAGAGGAAAAATTGGAAGATAGCAATTGCAGGCAGATGATCAACAATGGACGAACCATGAAAGACTTTGTGTATGTAGATGATACTGATGTAGAGAAGCAGCAGGAGCTGAGGCATTGGCTGAGTCTCTGCCTGGAGTTTAATCCGCTGGCCAAATCCTCCAAAAAGAAAAAATAGGTCCGGTATAAATTAGTTGAGTGGATATTTAAATTAAAGCAAAAGCGCCTGTTCAATTAATGAGCAGGCGCTTTTGCTTAGGTAGTGAACTTATTTTTTTATTGCGTCTTCACAGCGGTATCGATAGCAGCTGAATCAGTTACAGTAGTGTCCATTGTGGTCATAGAAGTATCAGTCATTGTAGAATCTGTAGCATCTGCTTTTTTTTCTGAAGTACAAGCGGCAACTGATAAAGATATTGCTAAAGCTAAAAAGCCAAATTTGAATAGGGTTTTCATAATAATTTTGTTTTAGATACAAGTTTTGTTCATTAATTAATACCCTTGCCCTAAAAAGGTAACCCATTTAAATAAATTATGGGGCTATTATCGTGAAAAGATAGACCGCAAATATGACCAGTAAAACCACTCCCTGTAAGATATTAGTTTTGCCCGTAGCCAGCGAAAGCATGATTGTAAACTGTGCCAGCAAGAGTAATACGGTAGCCTTCATGTCAATTCCTAAAGTAATGGTCATTCCTGTTACCATGGATACGATTGCCACAGCCGGAATGGTTAAACCGATACTGGCCAGTGCAGATCCTAACGCCAGGTTAAGACTTGTTTGTAAACGGTTCTTTCTGGCTGCGCGATAGGCTGCAAGCCCCTCTGGCAGTAACACTACTGCGGCAATGATGACCCCTACCAATGACTTTGGTGCTCCAAAGTTGATGACCGCATTTTCTATATCGGGTGCCAGAGCCTTTGCGAGCAATACTACAATACCCAGGCATAAAAGCAATAAGAAAGTACTTAAAAGAGCAACTTTATTGGTTGGCGGTTCAGCGTGCACCTCTTCGTCGCCATCTGCATCGGGAGGTAAAAAGAAATCGCGATGCCTGATGGTTTGAACCATTACAAAAGCACCATACAACACCAGACATACCACAGCTACAAAAATGAGTTGGATAGGGGTGTATTCAGGACCTGCCTTGCTTGTGGTATAATTTGGAAGAATCAGCGTGAGTACCAGTATTGCTGTAAGGGTAACCACAGCCGCACTTACCCCTGGTAAACTAAACACCTGTTCTTTAAACTTGGCTCCCCCTACAAGTAGGCACAGACCAATAATTCCAGTTAAAATAATCATTACAGCGGCCAGAACCGTATCGCGGGCAAGTGCCGCGGTATCGGGGCCACCTGTTAACATTAAAGAAACGATCAGCGCAACCTCGATAACGGTAATGGCCAGTGCAAGCAGCAAAGTGCCGAAGGGTTCACCAACCCGATGAGCAACAACCTCAGCATGATGGACTGCGGCAAGTACTGCGGCAATGAGTACGGCTGCAAGAAAGAATGTATAGAAAATCCCCAGATCCAATGAACTGCCAAAATAGGCTAGCCAGGCAACGATTGGAGATAAGATGGTCCATAAAGGTACTGGTAGTTTTTTGTGCATAAATTTCGGATTAAGTAAGATACTGAATTAAAAATTTAAGACAACAATTATTGTGCTGGAAACGATAAAAAGAATGTTGTGGTTCAGAAATTTTACACTTTTAGCGTATAAATCTCAATTCTTCTTAGTTAATGTTCCTATAGTTTAAATAAAAAATTGCGGATGTTATGATTTATTGCTTTATTTGTATATTAATTCTATAGATTTAATATACTATTTAATCATGAACGCAATTTTACTTCAAAACAAGTCGCTCAGTACTTCTAAATCTGATCATTATTTTCCAATGGTGAGGCTTCAATCAGCATCATTATTTTCGGGCAACTTCTCCAAGTGTTGCCGTTGTTGTTAGGGGATTTCGCCTGATTGTTTAGGCAGATTTTCGATCACCTTTAAATTTTTAGATTCCACAATTATGCCACTCAAAGAGGAGGTAAGGGGACTCGCATGTCATTACTTTTTTAAACTTTTAAAATGAAGCATTTATATAAAAGAAGCGCATACCTGCTCATTTGTGTATTATGGGCACATGTTGCAGCCGCACAGGTAGGTGCACCAACAATTAAATCAAAATTAAATGGTATTGTGTTAGATGCCACAACAAAACAACCCCTTCCGGGTGCTGTAATAAAAATAAAAGGGACTACTCATTCTGTTGCCGCAGATGAGAATGGTAAATTCAGTTTTGTAACCGGACAAACCTTTCCGTACACACTTGTAGTAAGTTTTATTGGGTTTGTACAACAGGAAATTACTGCTAAAGGGAGCCCTGTAGAAATCCTTTTAAAAGAAAACCTTAGTGAACTAAATGAAATAGTAGTTACGGGTTACAGTTCTCAGGAACGTAAATATATAGCAAGCTCGATTACCAGTGTTAGTGGGAGTGTTGTCCAGGATCAGCCATCGGGAGGATTTAATCAGCTGTTACAAGGGAAAGCTACAGGCGTACAGGTGTCTTCAAATTCTGGCGTACCCGGTGGTGGTATTACCTTTAGAGTTCGGGGAAACAATTCGATCAATGCTTCTGTAGATCCACTTTATATAATTGATGGCGTATTTATAAGTAATTCTGATCCTATCTCCGCAGGATTAGGTAACCAGCAGGCTTCCAATCCAATCGCTGATTTGAATCCATCTGATATAGAAGACATACAAATTCTAAAGGATGCGAATGCAACAGCAATATATGGTTCATTAGGGGCAAATGGAGTAATTATTGTAACAACCAAAAGAGGAAAGCGAAACACTAGTGCAAAGATAAATTTAAATTCTTTTCAGGGATGGTCGACTGCTATCAATAAGTTTGAAGTAGCTACAGGGCCGGAAGTAGCCTTGTTGACTAATGAATCCAGAATTAATACCGCTATTGATAAAGGCGAAGATCTTTCTGCAGTGGTTTTGCCTTTTCCGAATCCAGAAACCCAACCGACATATGATAGGATCAGTGGTCTGTTTCGTACTGCCCGTACCTCAAATTACGAGGTATCTACACAAGGGGGTACAGATAAAAGCACTTATTATGTTGGGCTTGGTTACTTAGATCAGGAATCCATAGTAAAACCATCAGACTATACCCGTTATTCGGCCAGGTTAAACTATGATAATTATTTAACCGACAGATTAAAGATTGGTACCAGTATTAACTTTACCAGATCAAACAGGAACTTGAGCGGAAGTGACAACAATCCTCAAGGAGTTATCAATTCGGCATTATTTCCGAGATCATACCTTCCAATATTTAAAGAGGATGGTACATATGCCAGGTATGGTAGCTTTGACAATCATCTTGCATTAATAGAAAACCTCGATAGTAAAGCGGTAGGGTGGCGTACTATTGGCAATGTTTATGGTGAGTATTCAATAGTTCCAGGACTTAAATTACGCAGTAGCTGGAGTTTAGATAATAGCAGTGAATATGACAACAGCTATTCTAGTACACTAATCAGTGCAGGTATTGCCGCTAATGGTTCAGCTTCATCAACAGAAACAAAGAACCTTGTTTTAACTAATGAGCAGGTATTGAATTTTGTGAAATCTTTTGGTGAAGATGGTAAGCACAATATTAATGCATTGGTTGGTAATACCATAAATACGGTATTAAATGAAAGCACAGCTGCTACCGGAACTGGTTTTGCGGCAAACAGCCTTCGTTCTGTCTCTGTTGCAGCAACTCGCTCCGGTACTTCTTCCAGAGCTGAATCCAAACTGTTATCTTTCTTTAGTAAGGTAAGTTATACCTATAATGGGAAGTATACAATTGATGGAAGTATCCGTGCCGATGGATCTTCAAAATTCGGGATAAACAAACGTTGGGGATATTTCCCCTCTGGAGGTGTAGCATGGCGTGCTGGGCAGGAAGATTTTATTAAAAATCTGAATGTATTTGATGAATTAAAACTTAGGGCCAGTCTTGGGCTTTCTGGAAATCAAAACGGAATTGGCTCCTATGCAGCACAAGGTTTATGGTCGTCAGGAGCAAATTACCTGGAGCAACCCGGAATATCCCCTTCGCAACTTGCTAATCCAGACCTTACCTGGGAAACTACTCGTCAGTTTAATGTTGGAGCCGAGTTCGGGTTTTTCAAGAACAGGCTAAGCATTGTGGCAGATTACTATAATAAATATACCTATGATTTGTTATTAAACGTTCCTGTTCCTTACCGCTCAGGCTTTGCCAGCTACCTGCAAAATTATGGTTCGGTACGTAATAAAGGATTTGAATTGGGCATCAATTCCACGAATGTGGCATCAACAGATTTTAAATGGACAACCAATTTTAATATCTCTTTTAACAATAATAAGATCGAAAAACTTGCTTCAGATATCAGCTTAGGCGCTTCGGGCAGAAATATTTCAATTCTAAGACAAGGTCATTCGGTTAATTCCTTCCAGTTGTACAAACAGTTATACGTTGATCCTAAAACGGGTAATGCCGTTTATGAAGATGTAAATAAGGATGGTCTGATCACTTCTGCCGATAGACAAATAGTAGGCAATGCATTGCCAAAATATACCGGAGGTTTAACCAATAATTTAAGCTATAAGAGCTTCGATCTGAGCTTCTTCGTTTATTTTCAGCAAGGTAACAAGATTATGAATATGAATGATTTCTTCATGGTTCATGGAGGAACTCAGGCTAATATTGGCTTTTTACCGCGTCAGTTAGATCGCTGGCAAAAGGAAGGGGATATCACTGATATTCCAAGATTGACTACATACAGTTCGAATCCTACTGAAAATGGAGGTGCAGCCAATAATTATGGCGGGAATGTAGCAAGCTTAAGTTCCAGGTATCTTGAAGATGGTTCGTTCATCAGATTAAAAACCCTGACCCTGGGATATACTTTGCCAGTTGCGGTTTTGAAAAAGATTAACATAAGCAGGATCAGATTATATGCTCAGGCTACCAATCTTTTAACCTTTACCAATTATGGCGGTCTGGATCCTGAAGTAAGTTCTCAAAGTAATAACCAGAATACGGCAGGTTATGATTGGGCAACTGTCCCTCAGCCCCGCACTTTCCAGATCGGTGCCAACGTAACCTTTTAATGATTAAAATCTAGAAAAAATGAAAGCAACATATATCAAAAATAYAGTCCTCATTGCTGTTATTTTCTTTTTAGCATCTTGCAAAAAATACCTGGAAGAAGTACCAAATAACTCTTTGCCAACAGAAAGTTCTATTACTGATGTAAGCACCGCGCGTGCAGCCGTAATTGGTACATATGATCGTCTTCAGGGATACTATGCCTCGAACTACCCAACGCTAGGTACCATCACCACAGACAATGTTATCTTTAATGGAACCTTAAGTGAATACCTCCAGTTAGATCAAAATGCAGTTCCTACAGATAATGTAATTACGGTAGCGGCTTATCAGAATATTTATAAAACAATAAATTCTGCTAATAGTGTAATTACGTACGTGCCGGGGGTAGCAGACCCATTGCTGACCGCTGCAGAAAAGAATAAAATTCTTGGAGAGGCTTACTTTATTCGCGCATTGTCTTTCTTTGATCTTGCAAGAGGCTGGGGTGGCATTCAGCTCCAATTAAAGCCAACTACAGATCTTACCGTTTTGAAAGGCATTAAGCGTAGTACGCTGGATCAAACTTATGATCAGGTTTTAGCAGATCTGGTTAAAGCTGAAGAGCTTCTTCCGGAGGATGCGACAACCCGTAACCGGGCACAAAAAAGTACTGCAAGAGCACTTAGAGCCAGACTCCATTTATATAGGAAACAATGGGCCGATGCAGAGAAGTATGCTACGCTGGTTATAGATAATACGAAGTATTCTTTGGTAAAACCATATAAGTCGTTTTTTACAGCACCTTTTCAAAGTGCCGAGTCGGTATTTGAGCTTGCTTACTCAGTTAACGACCGGAATAGCTACTGGAATTTATGGTATCCAAGTTCGGCCGGAGGACAGTTTACTTTAAAGCCTTCGGATGCATTAGTGGCAAAATTAAATAATCCGGCAATAGGCGGTACCCGCAACGCCTTAATAGCTGGTAGCGGGGCTACGGTATATGGCGTGTTGTATAATACAACATCTACAAGTACTGATCCATCATATTTAATTCGAATTGCAGAATTGTATCTGATACGTGCCGAAGCAAGGGCACAGCAAAATAATTTGACAGGGGCAGCCGGAGATTTAAATGCGATAAGAAAAAGAGCTGATGTACCAGAAACGACAGCGGTAACCCAAGCAGATCTTATTAAAGCTATCGAAGACGAAAATGGGATTGAGTTTGCTTTTGAAGCTCATCGATGGTTTGATCTGGTAAGAACCGAAAGGGCAGGAGTAGTATTGGGTTTAACCAATAAGAACTACTGGTTGTTTCCAATTCCGTATTCTGATGTTTTATCAGACCCAGATGTAACACAAAATCCAGGATATTAATTAATCTATTAACTTAAATAATGATGAAAATAATCTATAAATCCAGTAAGATATTGATCGTATTTTTAATGCTGCTGGTTCAACACACATTTGCCCAAAATAATTATTACTTTCCTAAAGCAACTGCTTTAGATGCTAAAGTACCTAGTCCGGAACAATACCTTGGCTATCCGATTGGATCTTACTTTACCAGATATGAAAGGGTGGTCGATTATTTCAGAGAACTGGCAAAAATAAGTGATCGTGTTCATGTTGAATCTATAGGTAAAACATATGAACAAAGAGAGCAAATTATAGTAACTATAACTTCTCCGGCAAACTATACTAATCTGGAACAAATAAGGCAGGATCACCTGAACCAGGTAGATCCTTCAAAACCTGCGCTAAGTAGTAATGCACCTGTGATAGTGCATCTAGGTTATGGTGTACATGGTAACGAGACTTCTAGTACGGAGGTAAGCTTACTTGCCGGATATTATTTAGCGGCAAGCCAGGATGCAGAAACGAAAAAATGGTTAGATGAATCGGTTATTTTTATAGATCCGGCATTGAATCCAGATGGAAGAGACAGGGCCGCAAATTGGCACAATGCTTATCACTCGTTTCCAGCTGTTGGCGATCCAATAGATAAGGAACATCAAGAAGCATGGCCAAATGGGCGTACCAATCATTATTTTACAGATTTAAACAGAGATTGGTTAAATCTTGTTCAGATTGAGAGCCGCAATCGCCTTGTGTTTTTTCATAAATGGTATCCGAATGTTCAAATTGATTTTCATGAACAGGGAACAAACGCAACTTATTATTTTGAACCAAGTCCGAAGCGCCACGAGAGCCCGGTAATACCCCAATTTATTTACGATTTTAATGTTGTTTTAGCTAAATACCATGCTAAAGCTTTAGATGATATTGGGTCGTTCTACTTTACCAAAGAAAATTATGATAATCTTTCGCCAATTTATGGTTCTACATATCCTAAATTCTTTGGTTCTGTTGCAGCTACATTTGAGCAGGCAAGCTCCAGGGGGATCTTACAGGAGTCGAGCAACGGCCCACTTACTTTTGCTTTCACTATCAGAAATCATCTGGCCACAAGTTTTTCAACAATAAGAGGTTCTGTTGCGGAGAAAGCGGGCCTATTTAAAGTTCAAAAGGATTTTTTTAAGTATGCGCTGGAGCAAGGACAGAAAAATCCGGCAAAGACATTTGTTTTTGGTGATAGTAAGGATGTTAATTTAACTCAAAAGTTTTTAGGCCTGTTGCTGCAGCATCATATCAATGTTTATGAACTCTCCGATAACACCACTCATGATGGCAAAACATTTGAAAAAGGAAAGGCTTATGTGGTGCCATCAGCCCAACCAAATTTCTTACTGGTACACTCTATTTTTGAAGAGAACGTTTTAAAAGACAGTATTTTTTATGACAATACAGGATGGAGCATTATTCATGCTTATGGTTTAAAATATGCTAAACTAAATGTGGCAATTGCAAAAGGTAATCAGGTTACTGCTTTAATCCCTGGCAAGGGTGCTGTTGAAGGCGGAAAGTCTCCTTATGCTTACTTGATTAACTACAGCGATTACAATGCTAGCAAAGCACTTTATCAATTGCAGCTGAAAAATGTGCTCGTTAAAACAGCCTTTAAAGGTTTTTCTGCAAATACTCCTTCTGGTAAGCGGGCATTTGGAAATGGGTCGTTAGTTGTTCCGGTAGTAGGGCAAACTCTTTCAGCTGATTCTCTGTATAGTGCATTACAGACTGTAGCTGCAGAAACTAATATCAACATTTTATCTGTTACAAGTGGATTTAGTGCAGAAGGGATAGATCTTGGTAGCAGCAATATTAAAGCAGTAAGAAAACCGGAAGTAGCTTTAGCTTTTGGGCAAGGGGTAACTTCATCTGAAGCCGGACAGGTATGGTTCCTGCTTAATCAACAACTTAATTTGCCGGTTACTAAAATTGATCTGGCTAGTTTTTCAAGAGCATCTTTAGGTCGTTATAATACCTTGGTTTTACCCGGTGGTAATTATAGTGCATGGGACAAAGAAACAGTAGGTAAGATCAAGGCATGGGTAAATGAAGGAGGAACATTAATTACTTTTCAAAATGCAACAGCATGGGCTGTACAGAATGAAATTGTAAAAGAAAGATTATCAGAAACAGAGGCTTTCACAAGAAGAGGAGAAACTCCTTTGGTATCATCTCAGGCAATAGTAAAAGAGAAGGCGCCGGCGGGAGGGGCTAAAGATGCTCCTGCCAAACCAGAAGTAGAAAGGCTTGATTATGCCAGACAAGAAGATGTAGAGGGATCGAGACGAATTAACGGTGCAATTTTTCAGGCAGATCTTGATATTTCACATCCGATAGCATTTGGTATAACTGATAGAAAGTTATTCATCAATAAAAATGGACCTACCTTGTTACTACCTAGCGCAAACAAATATGCTACAGTGGCCCAGTACACCAGTAAGCCCTTTATTAATGGGTATTCATCAAAAACAAATATTGGTAAAGTAGCCAATTCTGCGGCCATTATTGCCACGGCAAGTGGAAGCGGTGAAGTGGTTTTGTTTGCTGATGACCCAACTTATCGTGGCTATTGGCTAGGAACAAGCAGGCTGTTTTTAAATGCAGTTTTCTTTGCTAATCTTCTAAATGGAGGGTATAGATAATAAAAACAGAAAATATTTTTTATTTGATGTCCTATTTCTGAAATCTCAATTGTCATAGCGGTATAAAACAACTATTGTATTACAATTTAGATCAAAAGAAAATGGAACAAAGAATCAATTTATTCGCAAAAGGACAGAATGCTATAAAAGCAATGTATGGTTTAGGGAGTTATCTTGCTAAATCTCCGGTTGAAAAGAAACTTTTAAACTTGATTTATTTTAGGGTATCTCAAATTAATGGATGTGCATTTTGCTTGGATATGCATTCAAAAGATTTGCGCATAGAAGGTGAAACCGAGCAACGACTGTATGTGTTGAATGCATGGCGTGATGCTCCGCTGTATACCGCGCGTGAGCGTGCTGCATTGGCGTGGGCCGAGGCAGTAACAAGGATAACAGGAGGTGATGTTTCTGATGAAGTATATAATGAAGCAATACAGCAGTTTACTGAAGAGGAACTGATAGACTTGACAATAGCAGTAAATACAATTAACAGTTACAATCGCCTTAATATTGCTTTTCGTACTCCGGCAGGAGATTATCAGCCAGGTGCATTTGCTGTAAAAGGGTAATAATTTGTATTTTCTAATTAAACAGGCAATCCCCAGTTGATAAAGGATTGCCTGTTTTTGTCAAAATTTCATTAATTATTTCACTGTCACTTGTTTTAGAAATACCGAGGTAAACTTGCCGATAGTATGAACTTTTTTGTACACGCAACGCTGGCTAGTTTTGATTAAACCGGAATGCCCTTAGCTTCTGCTGGTTAATTCCAATTAGTAGCGTATTGTTTATGGTAAGGGTACTTCTTACATCGCCTTTTAGACTAAGACCACTTTGCAGTTCAGGAACATATTTAAATGTGCCTTTTCCATTGCCTTTTAGCACTACACCGTGGTTGGCATCATATTTTCCAAAGCGAATGCGAGACTGGTTGATATTACCACATAAAAGCAAGTCTTTATTCCCGTCGCCGTCGTAGTCTAGGCAGGTGATGGTATAAACCGGGGCGAACTGTGCCTGTAGTGGCAATTGTTTCTCTTTGAATCTTCCATCACTGGTGTTTTCAAAATATACCGTTTTGAGGTAATTGGCCTTTAAAATCTTTGAACCCTTGAGCTCTTCTGCAGTGAAAACTTCATTTAGACCTGCATCGGCATAACTTTTATAATCAGGGAAGCGTGTTCGCATGATGCTCATTTGATCGAGAATCTCGTCGCGGGTCAGGTAAGGATAACTTTTGCCCATAATGTAGAAGCATAGGATCGGGTCCATGGCTCCGTTATCGTCAAAGTCTTTGTAGACCATCTCTGCCGGTTCGTCGTCGCTTACCCGGCACTGGCTGTTAAGTCCAAGATTGCCAACTACAAGGTCCGGCCTGCCATCGCCATTAAGATCTTCAACCTTCAGGGTGTTCCACCAACCGCTGTATTGTTTGTCAAAATATTTATCTGTCCTGTTCTTTAGCTTACCATTATCATTGATGAATGCGGTGACCGGCATCCAGTCGCCTATTACTATAAGGTCTTGTATCTTATCGTTATTTAGGTCTAGAACACCAGCATCCGTAACCATACCAATGTACTCCAAATCAGGTGCAATTTTTCTAATCTGATTAGAAAAGTGACCCTTTCCATCGTTAATCAGCAAAAAGCTCCTTGGTGTTTCAGGATATTTGGAGGTCGTGCTACGGCCCCCCACAAACAGATCCGGCCTGCCATCGCCGTTAAAATCGCCCACTCTTGCACAACTCTTGCTCACGTGCATTTCTGGAAGTGAATTGATTGATTTAGTAAAATTGCCTTTGCCATCATTGATATAAAGTTTGTCCTGAAATAGCGGGTCATTGTCTTTAAAGCTCCCATACCCTCCACTTACTACATACAAATCTGGGTGACTATCTCCATTAGCATCAAAGAATATGGCATCTGTGCATTCACTTGCCGTATCGGCTAGAAAGGGTTTTTGGTTCTTCATGAATTTCCCTCCTTTTTGCTGGATGAATAATGCGCTGGCTTGATTGATGTCGCCGCCAACGAATATATCACTTAGCCCATCACCATTCACGTCGCCCTTGGCCATACATGGTCCGGTGAAGGACTGTGCATTGACAAGGAGGGGCTGACGCTTATAATCATTAATTTCATTCTTAACCTGTGCAGATGCAATTGGTGAAGGTATTTCGGTGAACAAGGGTTTTGATGGCTTTGGTCTCTGGTAAGTGTCTTTGGCATCGCTTTCTATAAGTACCAGCTGTTTGTTTGCTACAACATTGGTGAGGACTTGGTACTTTCCGCTAAGCCATACGATTCTGACTGAATCAACCATTTTTTCTTTGCCCAAACCAAAATGCAGGTTTTGAGATACGCTGGACAAGTAACCTTTGGATGGCATCTGCTCTAGGCATTGCTGGCGTCCTTTATTAAATATAGTTACTAAAGCACCAAGACCACTGGTATTTTTACCTGAACCTTTTAGCTTTACTTTTAAGTAGTGCATTGTGGGGCTACCCTGGTTTCGATAGAGGAAAGCTGCCTTATTGATGTTATTGACTATAATATCTAGATCTCCATCATTATCGAGGTCACTGTATGCTGCACCATTACTGTTCGATGGTATATTTATTCCCCAGTCAAATCCTTTATTGGTAAAGGTAAGGTCACCATTATTTTTATAGATATAATTCTTTACATCGGAAGAAGGTACTTTCTTAAGTAAAGCGATCAAATCCTTTGCTTCAACCTGACCATTGAGGCTTCTCATATAGTTCTCATTGTATTTAAGCACGTCCATATTAGTGAAATCGCGCATAAAACCATTGGTTATAAAAAGATCCTTCCAGCCATCATTATCATAATCAGCAAACAAGGGCGCCCAGCTCCAGTCTGTATTGGAGATGCCCGCCAGCTGTCCCACTTCACTGAAGGTGCCGTTGCCGTTATTTATATGAAGCATATTCCGCATATATTGATAATAAAAACCGTTACGTAAATTGATGTTAAATACTTCATAGTTATCCAGTCCCGATAATAACTTTTGGCGTTTATTGTCTTCAGGAAGCATATCGAGCGTGAATATATCTTGAAGGCCATCGTTATTGACATCACTAATGTTGTTACCCATAGAAAACAATGAAATGTGATCCAGGTTGTTCTGCAGTTTATCTGTAAATGTTCCATTTCCGTTGTTGAGGTACATTCGGTCAGGAATGGCATAGTCATTGGACAGGTATATATCAGGCCATCCGTCGCCATTGATGTCACCAACACCCCCGCCAAGACCATACGATAAAGTAGACATATTTATTCCCGCTTGCTTGGTTACATCTTTGAAATGTCCATTTTCATTTTTGAGCAGTTTAGAGCTCGCAAGCGGATCATCCTGTTTTTTTAATTCTTCGATCGTAATGTCATCCAGATTACTAAGTACCTTAATATTATCATTTACAAGAAAGAGATCCAGATCGCCATCACGGTCATAATCAAAGAAGACTGATTGTGTACTGTAGGATGGATCAGCCAATCCGTAAGCTTCGGCTTCATCTTTAAATGTAGGTATGCTGTCTTTGTTTAATCCCTGGTTAATAAAGAGCTGGTTTTTTGAGTCCGGACCCGCTTCTCTGCCCGCATAACATACATAAATATCCATGTACCCGTCACCGTTTACATCTACCATGTTGACTCCGGTTTTCCATCCCGGGGTTCGTCCAGCTACGCCTGAAATTTCAGTAATATCGGCAAACCGCATGTTACCGAGATTGCGATAAAGCTTGTCTCCGGTCATATTGCCAGAGAAGTAAATGTCATCTAATCCGTCATTGTTGAGGTCGCCAACAGCTACACCACCACCGCTGTAGAAACCCTGATAGAAGCCGACGATTTTTTTTTCAAGATCTTCTTTGAGCACATTGTTAAACATGACATTGGTATTGGAAGAATCGAGTAGGATAAAGAGCGGGTTTTCAGCAACAGAGATTGTATTGTCTTTTTTTGATCCAGTACAGGAAAACAGAAGAAAAAGAATTACAATTTGGATATAGAATTTTGGCATAAAGCTTTAATTTATTTGGTTAGTGGCTGAGCTCAATATTTGTCAAAAACACATTACATTGTAATATTTTTGAGACTTTAAAATAAATATATAGGTTATTCTTGATTATATCTCAATTAATTTTTTCAAGCAGAAATTCCGATAAGAAAAGCCTTTCATCTGCTGCCTTCAAAAATTTCCTTTAAAATCTTGCTGGTAAAAACAACATTAATTATATCACTGATAGCTACTTAAAAGAGACGGGGCGGATCTGAATTTGAAAAACTTCTTTATATTCACTGTTTAACACACAACTGATGACAGCCTTTAAATTAGCCAGTAGTATGCTCCTTGGGGGGTGGTTTGTTTTGCTCTCTCCCTATGTAAAATCTCAATCACTAAAAATAGGTG
>NZ_JBFTIZ010000024.1:0-37269 GCF_056395165.1 Pedobacter sp. 10L46_2 | reverse complement strand
CAAAGGTAGCTGAATCGGTACTGTCGAGGGTAAAAATATTTCATACGAAAGTAAAAAACAGCCATATGATAGAAAAAATCTACAAAAAGACTAGAGTATTAAACCTTAATAACAATCTTTCCCTGAGTTTTTCCGGTTTCGAGTGAGAGGTGCGCTGCCTTCATCTGGTCAAAATCAAATACTTGCGACACATGAGATTTGACGGCACCACTTTCCAATAAAGCGGCAATTTTTTTCATCTCCTCGCCATCGGATTGTACCATAATCGGATAACCAATCATCCCCTGTGCCTTAGCTTTTTCGGCTACTGCATCATTTTGTCCAGATGGAATGCTAATAATTGTCCCTCCCTTTTTCATTACTTTTAAAGAGTTGTCGATATTCTCGCCCCCAATTGCATCAAGTACAAAATCAATATTACCTGTAGCATCTTCAAAAGCCTGGCTTGTATAATCAATATGTTCATCAGCCCCCAGGCTTAAAACAAAATCTCTTTTAGCAGCAGATGAAGTTCCTATCACATAAGCTCCAATATGTTTTGCAATCTGCACAGCATAGTTTCCTACCCCACCCGCAGCCGCATGAATTAGTACACGGTCGCCCTTTTTTATTTTTGCATGATCAACAAGCGCTTGCCATGCCGTTAAGGCAGCTAAGGTAGCCGCAGCAGCTTCTTCGTGGGTAACATTAGCAGGCTTTAAAGCAAGATGACTTGCAGGAGCAGCTGCATACTCAGCATAGGCCTTCCCATGTCCCGGGAAATTTATCATTCCAAATACCTCATCGCCTTCTTTAAACAATGAAGATTTAGATAAACTAACAACCCCCGATACATCCCAGCCCAGAACAATAGGATTCTCGTCTTTTAGCTTTGCGGCGCGTCCTTTACCTATGCGCGTTTTAACATCAACCGGATTTATGCTAATGGCCTTTATTTGTATAAGCACTTCTCCATCGTTTATTGATGGCACTGGCAACTCGGTATAAACCAAATTATCTACACTGCCAAAATCCTTTAACATGATACTTCTCATTTGCTGAACCAATTTATATTGCAAATTACAAAAATTGAGTAGGTTTGAGTTCCTATGAGATCATAAAATCAATGCAGGTATTGTCTGATCTTAGAATGCAGCTCTGTGGGACTAAATGGTTTTGCTACATAATCATCAATGCCAGCTTCTAAAATCTGTTTATTAATTTCTGTGAGCAGAGATGCAGTTAAAGCGATTATTGGAAGCTGCTTAAATTTATCATCGCCGATAGACCTTATTACTTTTGTTGCCTCATATCCATCCATTTTTGGCATTTCCAAATCCATCAATACAAGGTCATAATGGTTGTCTATTACCTTCTCAACTGCTTCAGTACCATTTACTGCGCAGTCTATGTGGAGCCCCCATTTTTGCATAAACTTACGGGCAACAATTACATTTATCTCGTTATCCTCAACCAAAAGTATCTTATAACCCGCAAGGCTCGAAAAATCAGAGACTACCCCAGGCACAGAAATATCGCCTGCCTTCTTTTTGCTTTTCTTAAATTGCAGATTAAATAAAAAACTAGCTCCCATGCCAACAGTACTCTTAACAGAAATACTTCCACCAAGTAACTCTATTATCTTTTTTGTTATTGCAAGGCCTAAGCCTGTTCCGCCAAAAACTCTGTTTGTATCGGAACTTGCCTGGGTAAAACTCTCAAAAATATAATCTTTCTTATCTGCATCAATACCAATTCCGGTATCTGTTACCGCAAAATCTATATCCACCAAATTACCCACTGCCCTGTTCAATGATAAATCAATAATAACAGAACCCGAACTTGTAAATTTAATGGCATTGCTTACCAGGTTATTCAATATCTGGGTTAGTCTTGTTGGATCGCCAATTATCATAGTTGGCAAATCTGAGTCTACCTTTACTTTAAACTTTAGCCCCTTTTCTTTTGCTGCCAAACAATGCGTTTCTTTAACATTATTTACCAGCTCTATTAGGTTAAAGTCAATCTGCTCAAATGAAATTTTTCCGGATTCTATTTTACTATAATCCAAAACATCATTTATCAGGTCCAAAAGATTCTCACTAGAGAACTTTAAAATCTTTAAACTATCTATCTGATCGGGCTTAGGGTTTTCCTGCAATAGCAAATTGGTCATACCTATTACCGCGTTCATTGGGGTTCTTATCTCATGGCTCATGTTAGAGAGGAACTGTTGTTTAGCCAGAGCCGCATTTTCGGCTACTTGTTTTGCCATCAGAAGCTCTCGTTCTGCCTGTTTTATTTCGGTGATATCTGTTACAGCTCCAACAACTCTTATTGTTTTACCATTCTCAACTATTGGAATACCAATGCTCCTAAAACACTTCTGAGTACCCTTAGGTATAAGTTCAATATTATATGGCAACTGATTTTCAATGGCATTTTTCATTCCCTCCCTAATTAACTCTGCACCATTGTCTTCATACAAAATTGCAGCATCATTTAGGGAAGTTGTTTCCTCATTAATCCCCAGTAATAGCTTCATGTTTTTTGTTCTGTAAACCAGGTCTGCTTCTATATCGTACTCCCATCCCCCCGTCTTACTTATTTCTTCTCCGGTATTTAGCAACTCAACTGTCTGCCCCAATTTTATCTTAGCCTTTCTTAGTTCCTGCTCCACATCGTTTTGCTGAGTGATGTCTAAAATGGAACCGATGACACCTCCCAAATCAAATGGATCCGGGCGAAGTGTAACATCAAGGAGTATAACTCTCCCTTTAATTTCCATGTCAGTGATAAATTTAAGCGATTCGCCTGCCAGTGCACGACGCATCCGGGTGCCAACAGCCGGGTACAATTCAAAGATATTTTTTCCTACAGACTCATTGTCTTTAACTCCAAACAGCTTTAAACCCAGGCCTACCGAGCGCGTAAATATGCCTTCTTTATTTATTCTGAAGATGACAACAGGAACGTTGTCGAGTAACATTTGAAAAAGATAAATCTTTTCTTCTATTGATTCTTGCATTGTTAGCGGCCAGCAAATAACAGTTTTTTATTGAACCATATTGCAATTTGCCCGCCAAAGTTTTATAAACACAAAAGCCGGCTTTAAGAAGCTGGCTTTTGTACCTTCTGTGTATGCTGTGCCTGCCCTTCGCGGATCACCCACTCACAGGACTTTTTTGTCAAAACAGACTTGAATTATTTTATAATCTAATTTAACGAATCTTATCCCAGGTTCTAGCAAATGTTATAAACAAATTAACATTTTTAAAGTCATAAAAAAAGCAGGCGCTCCATCCGGATACTGCCTGCTTTTGAACCTAAATTTACCAATTACTTCTAATTGTATTTTCTTTATGGATATACTTCAATATTACTAAGCATATCTTTCACCATTTTTTGCAAATCAAATGCAGGTTTCCAACCCCAATCTTTACTCGCTACACTATCGTCAATGCTTTGAGGCCAGCTGTCGGCAATCTGTTGACGGAAATCAGGAACGTACGAGATCTCAAATCCAGGCACCTCTTTAGCTATTTGTTCATAAATTTCTTTTGGAGTAAAGCTCAGAGCACTCAGGTTATAAGCCGTACGTACAGACAAAGACTCCGAAGGAGCATCCATAAGCTCCAATGTTGCACGTATTGCATCATGCATATACATCATTGGCAAAGCCGTATCTTCTTTCAAAAAGCAGGTATACTTTTCGCCCTTAACTGCGCTGTGAAAAATATCTACAGCGTAATCAGTTGTTCCACCTCCCGGCGCACCTGTATAACTAATAAGCCCCGGATAGCGCACACTGCGCACATCAAGTCCATGTTTTTCAAAATAATACTTGCACCAATACTCTCCGGCAGCCTTACTGATACCATAAATTGTACTTGGCTCAGTAACGCCCTGCTGAGGGCAATTTTGTTTTGCAGAATCAGGGCCAAATACAGCTATGCTGCTCGGCCAGAAAACTTTTCCTACTTTATATTTAACAGATAAGTCCAGAATACTTAATAAGCTTTCCATATTCAGGGTCCAGGCCGCCTGAGGATTACGCTCTCCGCTTGCCGAAAGCATTGCTGCCAAATGATAGATCTGCGTAAACTTATTTTCAGCGATAAGGCTTTCAAGTGCCTCCTTATCCATCACATTTAATTGTATATAAGGCTGTTTCTCAAAAGAAACATCTTCTTTGGGTCTGATGTCCGCAGCTAATACATTTTCCTTTCCGTATCTCTCTCGTAGTTCATCGGTTAGCTCCCTTCCAATTTGTCCAAGGGCACCAATGATTAGTATATATTCTTTCTGTTTCATGTTCATTTATAAATATTGTCTGAGGCGTTTTGCTCCCTCCTCCTTACCAAGGTTATGTAACGCTTGATATTTGATCTTTCTAACACTTTCTTTACTAAGGTCAAAAAGATCAGCAATGTCTTCAAGGTGCATTGCTTCGTTACCTTGCAGTCCAAAACTGAGCTGGATTATTCTGCGCTGTCTGTCTGGCAGTTGATTTAACAATTTCCTGAGGCTGTACTTTAGATCCTGAGATTGCAGTACTGTATCTGGCGCATCTATAGAAGTATCCTCAAGAAACACCAGCAAACCAGGTTTCTCTTCGTCATCACCTGCGGTATCCAAAGAAACTGCATGGCCCGGACTGTATTGATAGGCTTTTAATTTATCAAGTGCTATTCCGGTATATTCAGAAAGTTCCTCATCGGTAGGCAACCGTTCTAGTTTCTGCTCCATCTCCATTTCCGATCGCCACAATTCCTGTATATCATTAACCTGGTTCATCGGAAGTCTGATCATACGCTTGTAAGTACCAATGGCCATCATCATAGACTGGCGGATCCACCATACCGCAAAAGAGATAAACTTAAACCCCCGGCTCTCATCAAACCGTTCGGCAGCTTTAACCAAACCAGCATTACCTTCCGAAATAAGATCAGCAAGAGGCAAGCCCTGTCCCTCGTATTTTTTTGCTACCGAAACAACAAATCGAAGATTCGAATTTACAAGCCTTTGCAATGCTGAAAGATCTCCTGCCTGAATCTTACGTGCCAGCATTACTTCCTCTTCTGCACTCAACAATGGATACCCCGCAATATCATTCAGATACCTGCGAAGGGAATCATGGTCTCGTTTAGTAAAGGATTTCTCTATCTTGATTTCTCTCATGCTTAGCACATTGCAGCCTGCGGTTGCATGGGCTAAAGTTCTAAAGTTGATTTGTTATAACCTTGGATATTGGATTTATCCGCAAATTATTCATAACGCGCCCTTATCATCAGAATTAAATTTTGCCCTTAAAAAAAACTGTAAGTAATCCCCAAATTTTGTTGTCTTCCATTTGTTAATATGAGCTGAATGTTCTTTATTTGTATCACATCTAAACGTATATAAAGCTGTCGTGGTTATATGAATACAACCATCTTAGATCAGACCGATCTGGATATTCTTCGCCTGCTGCAAAAGGACGCAAGGCTTACTAATAAAGAATTAGCCCTTAAATTACATAAGGGGAGCAGCACTATGTTTGAGCGTGTGAGTCGGCTTAAAGATCTTGGATATATTACCGGAAGTGTCACACTAATAGACCGCAACAAATTTGATGAACTTTGGATATCCTTTACTCAGGTTCAGTTAAACGACCATAGCGGCGAAGCACTTATTGCGTTTCAAAACGAAGTAATCCGTTTTCCCGAAGTATTAGAATGCTACCATACAACAGGGGCTTTTGATTTCCTGTTAAAAATTGTGGTAAGTGATATGGCAGGTTACAATAAGCTAATTGTAGAGAAACTGGCAAAGCTTAAAAATGTAGGTTCGTTACAGAGCTGTTTTGTGGTTAATGAAGCGAAAAGAGAATTGGCCTATCCGTTAAAAGACAGAATATAAAGCCTTCGTCGAGATGACGAAGGCAGCAGAATGATGATAGCCACATTAGAACTAAGAAGGGCGTCGTATTACTCTAAATCACAATATTTACAATCCGCCCTTTTACTACAATTACCTTTTTAGGTGCTTTACCCTCAAGGTATTTCTGCACGTGTTCATCAGCTAAAACAGTTTCTTCAATCTCTTTAGGCTCTAATGCAAGGCTCAAGTTCATGTTTAAACGGGTTTTACCATTAACCGAGATTGGATAACTGAACTCGTCCTCTACCATATACGCAGGGTTAAACTCAGGATACTTAGCATAAGACAAACTTCCTGCATCGTGACCTAATAAAGCCCATAGTTCTTCACAAATGTGCGGTGCATAAGAAGCAAGTACAACAACCAAATCTTCAAGTATCTGGCGGTTCTTGCATTTTAAATCTGTAAGCTCATTAACGGCAATCATAAAGCTCGACACAGAAGTATTGAACGAGAAACGGTCAATATCATCCTGAACCTTTTTAATGATCTTGTGCAAAGCTTTCAATTCTGCTTTTGTTGGCACAGAATCACTAACATTAAACTGCCATGCCTCGTTATGGAATAGACGCCAGAATTTACGTAAGAACTTAAACACACCTTCTATACCATTAGTATTCCATGGCTTGCTTTGCTCCAATGGTCCAAGGAACATCTCGTACATCCTTAAGGTATCTGCCCCGTAGCTTTCGATCAGCACATCGGGGTTTACCACATTAAATTTGGATTTAGACATTTTCTCTACTTCCACTCCGCAGATGTATTTTCCATTCTCAAGGATAAACTCTGCATCAGCAAACTCAGGTCTAAACAACTTAAATTTCTCAATATTCAGAATCTCATTCTCTACAATATTTACATCAACATRCAAAGCAGAGGTTTTGTAATCCTTCTTTAAACCATGAGAAACCAAAGTATTGGTACCACGGCCTTCATCATCAACCACGCGGTATACAAAGTTACTTCTACCTTGTATCATCCCCTGGTTAATCAGTTTCTTAAAAGGCTCCTCTTCCTGCACATATCCTAAATCCTTTAAGAATTTATTCCAGAAACGGCTGTATAATAAATGGCCGGTTGCGTGCTCAGCACCACCAATATATAAATCAACATCTTTCCAGTAAGCAATTGCTTCTTTAGATGCAAAGTCTGAATCATTTTTAGCATCCATATAACGATACCAATACCAGCTAGACCCAGCCCATCCCGGCATAGTACTCAACTCATATTCGTACTGATCATCATAGCTCCAATCTTCTGCACGGCCCAATGGTGGCTCGCCTGTTTCAGTTGGAAGGTATTTATCAATTTCAGGAAGCATTAACGGCAGTTCCTCTTCTTTAATCAAATATGGCAGACCATTTTTGAAGTAAACAGGAATTGGTTCGCCCCAATAGCGTTGTCTGCCAAAAATAGCATCGCGCATTCGGTAATTTATCTTGGCTTTCCCTACTTCTTTTTCCTCTAACCAGGCATTTAAAGTTTGGGTAGCCTCAGTATAATTCATTCCGTTTATAAAACCAGAATTGATGTATTTACCCTCTTTGGTGGCATCTGCCTGATGCTCGATATCTTTTTGTGCATCAAGAATCTGTACAATAGGCAAATTAAAATGAGTAGCAAAAAGCCAGTCGCGCTGATCGCCACTAGGCACGCCCATTACGGCACCGGTTCCATAACCAGCAAGTACATAATCTGCAATCCAAAGTTGGATTCGTTCTCCACTTACCGGATTAATCACATAGCTACCTGTAAAAGCGCCTGATACGGTTTTTGTATCGGCCATTCGATCCAGCTCTGATTTCTTTTTTGTTTTAGCGATGTAAGCATTAATATCATCCAGTTGTGCTGCTGTAGTTAATGCAGTAACAAGTTCATGTTCTGGCGCTAAAACCAAATAAGACACACCAAATATTGTATCCACACGTGTGGTAAAAACTTCTATATAGTCTGCAATACCTTCAGGAGCATTTTCTATAGCAAATTTAACACTTGCCCCAACGCTTTTTCCAATCCAGTTACGTTGCATCTCTTTAACCGGCTCTGGCCAGTCAATTGTATTTAAGCCTTGCAGCAAACGCTCCGCATATGCAGAAATACGCATACTCCACTGCATCATTTTCTTTTGCTCTACCGGGTATCCGCCTCGTTCAGAATATCCGTCTTTCACCTCATCATTAGCAAGCACAGTTCCCAATGCAGGGCACCAGTTTACAGTACTTTCTCTTAAATAAGTAAGGCGATATTTTAATAATTCTTCCTGCTTCTCTTCGCTGGTCATAGTTGCCCAGTCGCTAGGCAGGAAAGATTTAACCTCTTCATCGCAAACCGCTTTTACATCGGCACTGCCCGAAGCATTAAATTTCTCAATTAACGTAGTGATATCTTCAGCTCTGTCTGTTTCCAGGTTATACCAGGAATTAAACAATTGCATAAAGATCCATTGAGTCCACTTATAATATCCCGGATCGCTGGTACGTACTTCTCTGCTCCAATCAAAAGAAAAACCAATTTTATCCAATTGCGCTCTGTAGGTATTGATATTCGTTTCGGTAGTTAAAGCCGGGTGCTGACCGGTTTGTATAGCATATTGCTCTGCCGGCAACCCAAAAGAATCATATCCCATTGGATGCAATACGTTAAATCCTTTTAATCTTTTATACCTGGCAAATATATCGGAAGCGATGTAACCGAGTGGATGACCCACGTGTAAGCCTGCCCCTGATGGGTAAGGAAACATATCGAGAACGTAAAACTTAGGTTTTGTTGTATCTTTTTCTGCTTTAAACGTTTGATTTTGAGCCCAGAACTTTTGCCACTTCTGTTCTATTTCTTTAAATTGGTAATCCATTACTGCTAATTCCTTTATATCCCGCGAAAATAAAGAAATTAAGGTGGTTACAGAAAAGTTTGGCTAAGAAGTTTTTATTTGCCTTCGGCGATGTACATCTGTAAGTGAAAATTTACCGAACAAAAAGTGCTTTGGCGCTTTGTTTTCGGAGGCATTATAGATGCTGTGCGCTCCTGAAATAAGGTATGCAACCACACAGGCCACAACAACATAAATACCACAGGAAATTCCAAAAAGTTCCATCGCCATTGCGCAGCAAGCCAGCGGAGTTTTTGCAGCACCGGCAAAAACAGCTGCAAAACCCATACCTGCCAGGAGCCCAACAGGCAAAGGCAGCCAGAATGAAAGTGCACTGCCTAGCGTTGCGCCAATAAAAAAGAGCGGAGTAACCTCGCCACCTTTAAAGCCTGCACCAAGCGTAACTGCTGTTAAGAGTATTTTTAAAGCAAAGTCCTGAGGTTTTGAACTTTGCAAAAAAGACTCAACTATGGTGGGTATACCTAAACCAAGGTATTTATAAGTACCTAACAACGAAACAATAGCAATAACCAATAAGCCCCCTGCAAAAGGGCGCATAGGTGCGTATTTAATATTTTTAAATATCAGAGATAATTGATGGGTCAATTTTACAAATATTACCGCAGCGATGCTGAAAAACACCCCTGCAATAGCGCTGTAGGCAATTCCTGTTAAAGAAAGCCGGGGAATTGAATCGATATGATAATGGGTATGCCCCACTCCCCATAAACTGGTAACATAAGCCGCTAAAAAAGCTGTTGCAAATGCAGGTATAACTGATTTGCACGGAATTTTGCCTAGTAACAACACCTCAATACCAAAAATGGCCCCGGCAATTGGGGTTCCAAAAACTGAGGCAAAACCAGCACTTAGACCTGCAATAAGAAGCACTATCCGCTCTTGCTTGCTCAAATGAAAAATTTTATGAAACTGATCTGCCGCAGCAGCCGACATCTGCAAAGCTGTGCCCTCCCTACCTGCAGAACCGCCAAAAAAATGTGTGGCAACAGTACCGATGAGCACCAGAGGAGCCATCCTGAATGGAATAATATCCTTAGGGTTATGGATAGTATCAAAAACAAGGTTATTACCCCGTTCAACACTTTTACCCGCATAATGGTAAATCAAACCAATTGCCAACCCTCCTAAAGGCAGTAAGTAAAGAATATACGGATGTTTGGTTCTAAAATTTGTTGCCAGATCTAATGATGTTAAAAATATTGCTGACATTGTGCCTGCCACGAAACTAAGTAAAATGATTATTAGCAACCACTTGCCTAATTTATAGATGAATTTCTTATCAATCATAATGCAAGTCAAATATAATACATTTAAAATTCTTAGGGGTAGGTCCACGTTGAGTCCACAGTGAGTCCACGTTTTTCTTAAGGAAAGGTGGACTCATCCTCGAACAAGTGTAGAACCAACGTAAACTCAACACTATTTAAACACAAATTCCGTTATAAGTTTTTGAAGTTTTGAAGTATAAAAGGCATATAATTTAAATTAGTTGCTTATATTTTTTATTTTCGCAAAACATAAAGACAAATACATGGAAGAATTTGAAGTGAGCGATGCTTCTAAGAAGACAAAAACCATTTATATTTCTACAATCTTCAGTATTGCATTGGTTTTATTAATGCTGGGCATGTTGGGCTTGATATTGGTACACGCAAAAAACCTTTCCAATTACGTGAAGGAAAATATTGTGCTAAACATAATTGTAGATGAAGGCGCCAAAGAAACAGATGTGTTGCAGTTTCAAAAGGAACTTAATGCCAATCCGGCTATTAAGACCACTCAATATGTAAATAAGGAAATGGCAGCCAGAAACTTAACTAACGACCTTGGCGAAGATTTTGTTAATTTTCTTGGTTACAACCCTTTACTGTCAACAGTTGATGTATACTTAAAAGCAAATTACGCAAACAACAAAAGTATCGACACATTAAAGGCAAGTATAGCTAAAAACCATGTGGTTAAAGAAGTCATTTACCAGAGCTCATTAATTGATATGGTAAATAAAAACATCAATACCATAGGATTAATTATTCTGGGCTTTGCTGCTATTTTGTTAATTATATCTGTTGCATTGATCAACAATACAATAAGACTTGCCATTTATTCTCAGCGTTTTTTGATTAAAAGTATGCAACTGGTTGGGGCTACAAGAAGCTTTATCCGCAGACCTTTTATTTTATTAGCTGCTTTACACGGATTAATTGCGGCATTTATTGCCATCCTGATCTTACTAGGCATATTATATTATGCGCAGAGAGAGATCCCGGAAATTGTAATTCTTAGAAATTATACTGAATTTGGTATTGTTTTACTTGGCCTTGTGGGGGTAGGTATTTTTATTACTGCTATAAGTACCTCATTTGCCGTTAGCAAATATTTACGTTTAAAAATTTACGACCTTTACAGATAATGATAGAAAAAAAATCTACTCCYGTACATCAGGATTCAAAATCAGAATTAGTTTTCACAAAAAAGAACTATCAGTTATTGCTTATTAGCATAGCTATTGTTGTATTCGGCTTCATTTTAATGATAGGCACAACAGATATATACGACTTCAGAAAAACATTGCTTGCCCCTATGGTGGTATTAGCCGGTTTCGGTTTTGGAGTTTATGCCATATTAAAAAAATAGGTTAGCACATGAATTATTTACAGGCCCTTATCCTAGCTATAATAGAAGGGCTAACGGAGTTTTTGCCGGTTTCATCAACCGGCCACATGGTTATTGCCAGTTCCTTTATGGGAATTGGGAAAGATGAATTTGTAAAGCTTTTTGAAGTAGCCATACAACTAGGCGCAATCTTAGCCGTAGTGGTACTTTACTGGAAAAAGTTTTTTGATTTCAGTAAATGGCAGTTCTATATTAAACTAATCATTGCGGTTATCCCCGCTTTATTTTTTGGGTTCTTATTAAACGACTTTATAGACAACACTTTAGGCAATCCTATATTTATTGCAGTGGTATTGCTGCTTGGTGGTATTGTATTGTTGTTTATTGATAAGCTATTCAAAAATCAGACTGTCAATCACGAAAGCGAGATCAGTAACCTGACTGCTTTTAAAATTGGATGTTTTCAGGTGCTTGCTGTTGCATTTCCGGGTCTAAGCAGAAGTGCGGCAACAATAATTGGAGGTATGCAGCAAAAATTAACAAGACATGCTGCAGCAGAGTTTTCTTTTTTCCTTGCTGTACCTACTATGTGCGCTGCTACCGGCTACAAGCTTTTGAAAGGATATGAATTACTGAATGCTGAAAACGTTAAACTGTTGCTTTTCGGAAATGTTATTGCATTCATTGTAGCGATAATTGCAATAAAATCATTCATCGGATTTTTATCTAAACATGGGTTTCGGATTTTTGGCTGGTATAGAATTATTATAGGTGTTCTGCTTCTTGTACTATATTTTTCGGGAGTTGAAATGAACGTATTGTAATGAGTGAGGATAAAGAAGAACCGATAGTAACAAAAACATTTCCTGATTTTAATTTTGCCGAAGGTGAGCTATTACTCATCAATAAACCATACAAATGGACAAGTTTTGATGTAGTTGGGAAAATCCGCAACTCATTAAAACCTTTGAAATTAAAAGTTGGCCATGCCGGCACTTTAGATCCGCTGGCTACAGGTTTATTGATACTTTGCACAGGGAAACTGACTAAACAAATTGATACTTTTCAGGCCGAAGAGAAAGAGTATACCGGCACTATGGTTTTAGGTGCTACTACCCCATCCTTTGATCTGGAAACTGTTGCTGATCAGGAATTTCCTTTAGATGGAATAACAGAAGAAGCTATTTATGCCGCTACGGCTCCATTTATTGGCGATATACAACAATACCCACCTGCACACTCTGCTGTAAAAGTAAATGGAGAACGTCTTTATGTGAAAGCAAGAAGAGGCGAAGAAACAGAATTGCGTTTACGTAATGTGACCGTTTCTGCGTTTGAAATTACCAGAATAGCACTTCCCGAAATTGATTTCAGAATTGTTTGCAGTAAAGGAACCTACATCAGGTCATTGATTTCTGATTTCGGTAAGCAGCTTAACAATGGCGCATACCTGTCAAAACTTACCCGCACACGCAGCGGAAACTTTTTACTTGAAAATGCTTTTGAGGTAGCAGATTTAGTTAGCTATCTTAGACTTAAAAAAGAATAGCTATGCGTGGCCAGATGAAATCCAAAAAACTTAACATCGCCAAAAACATATTTTTAATAATATGTGGCATTGTTTCGGCTTGTTTTGGATTGAAAAGCTTTTTGCTGCCTAGCGGATTTATAGATGGCGGAGTAACTGGTATATCGCTGCTAGTTAGCAACATTACTAAACTCAACCTTTCCTATCTGATCATCATTATTAACATTCCCTTTGTTATTTTGGGATATAGACAAATCGGGAAAGTATTTGCCATTAAAACATCTGTTGCAATATCATTACTCGCTATTTTACTTATTGCAGCCCCGTTTAAACCGATTACTCATGATCCCCTGCTGATTGCTTTTTTTGGAGGTCTGTTTTTGGGAGGCGGGATTGGATTGGCCATGCGTGGCGGCTGTGTAATTGATGGTACAGAGGTATTGGCCCTATACATCAGTAAAAAGAGTACCCTAACTGTAGGTAATATCATTCTGATTTTAAATATCATCATCTTCGCAATCGCTGCAATATTTTTAGGTATAGATAAGGCATTGTACGCTATCCTAACTTATTTATCTGCATCGAACACGGTTGACTATATTGTAAATGGTATTGAGCAGTATACCGGTGTTACCGTGATCTCAGAAAAAAACGACCGCATTAAAAAATTCATTATCAACCAAATGAAACGGGGGGTAACAATTTATAAAGGCGAAGGAGGATACGGAGAAAAAAAGGATATAGACATACTTTATACTGTGGTTACCAAACTTGAAATGAGCAAGTTGCAAACTGCAATAAGACAGATCGATCCGGATGCGTTTGTGATTCAGCAACAAATTGCCGACATAAAGGGTGGCGTAGTAAAACGCCAGGCTTTACATTAATTTAAAACTACCTTGAAAATATATAATCACTTTTCGGAATTTAAGAAGCTAAACAACGCAGTTGCAACTATAGGAACTTTTGATGGCGTACATTTTGGCCACCAGAAAATTATTAAGCGACTGTGTGAACTTGCAAAATCAACTGGCGGTGAAAGTGTGATATTAACCTTTTTCCCCCATCCAAGGTTAATTATTGACCCAGAGAATCAGGATTTAAAAATGATCAACACGATTAATGAAAAGGCTAAAATATTAGGTAGTCTTGGTGTAGATCACCTAATTATTACACCTTTTACACGTGATTTCTCTAATCTGACACCTGCAGAATACATCCAGAACATTTTAGTTGATACAATTGGTATCAAACACCTGATTGTTGGGTATGACCATCGTTTTGGTAAGGATAGAAAAGGTGGTCTTCAGGATTTGGAAGCTTTCTCTAAGAATTTCAACTATAAAATTGAACAAATACCGGAACAGGATATTAATGATGTTGCGGTAAGCTCTACAAAAATACGTACGGCGCTGCTGGATGGCGACGTTGCACTTGCTGCCAATTACCTTGGCTACAACTTCTCTATTTATGGCAGGGTTATTAAGGGCGATAAAATTGGACGTACTATTGGTTTCCCTACTGCAAATATATTTGTTGAAGAAACTTATAAGCTAATTCCCTCTGATGGGATTTATGCGGTAACCGTTGAACTGAATAATCAGGTATTTAAAGGAATGGCATACATTGGTCAGCGCCCGACAATTAATGGAATGACCAGAAACATTGAAGTAAATATATTTGATTTTAACCAGGAAATTTATGGACAGGATATCAAGATGACCTTCCTCGAATTCCTCAGACACGACGTTAAATTTACAGGTCTGGAAGCATTAAAAGTACAGCTACAAAAAGACAAAGAAGCAACTTTAGAATATTTCAGAAAATCGTCATAACCTCATTTAAAGCCACTTTTATTCTAAATAAGGGCTTTTTTTTCGTATATTTACGACAATGAGGCCATTATTTACTCTTATACTAATCGTTTTTCTCCATCTTCTTTCTTTCCATGTAGTAAATGGGAAAGGTCTTGACGCGGAAAAAACTAAACATAGGGGATTGAGTATTAATGCAAAAAAAACGTTGGTTTTTAGCAAGAAAGGCAAATCATCACTTCAGAAAATATCATTCGAAGATCTTCCCGCGCTGCAACAAGTTGTAAAGAAAACCGCTTTTGGAATTTTTCTTCCTTTTAAGCGGCAGGACAATCACTTAGCCCTATGCCCACTGATTGGAAACTATTATAATTCTTTTTCATTTTCTAGTTACTCCTATATTTTTAATTTTTTGTACCCAAAACATGTTTTTTGGTAATTATAATTTATACTGCTGTTACACAATAAATTATACATTAAAAAATACGCGTTTCTATGATACATTTACCAGTATTAATTACTGATTTAGGTTTAATCCTTGCTGCCGCAGGGATAACTACTCTGCTTTTTAAAAGAATTAAACAACCACTAGTACTTGGCTATATTCTGGCCGGACTGCTTGTGGGCCCTCATATTAAATTTATACCGACTGTTACTGATAATGAAAGTATTCATATCTGGGCAGAGATTGGGGTTATCTTCTTATTATTCAGTTTAGGACTTGAGTTTAGCTTTAAAAAGCTGGTAAAAGTGGGCGGCTCCGCCTCTATAACGGCTATTGTTGAGGTTGTATTTATGTTGCTGATTGGGTTTGTAGCCGGCTTGGCTATGGGCTGGTCTACAATGGATAGCATATTCCTCGGGGGTATATTGTCCGTATCCTCTACTACAATTATCATTAGGGCCTTCGAAGAACTGGAAGTAAAGCATAAAAAGTTTGCAGGGCTGGTTTTTGGTGTGCTCATTGTTGAAGATCTTGTGGCTATTTTATTGTTGGTATTGCTATCAACGCTGGCCGTTAGTCAACAGTTTGCAGGAGCAGAGATGTTGATATCGATTCTGAAACTTTGTTTCTTCCTGGTCTTGTGGTTTATAGGAGGTATATTCCTTGTTCCTACTTTTTTAAAGGCTACAAAGAAATTAATGAACGATGAGACCATGCTTGTGGTTTCTATCGCTTTGTGTTTACTTATGGTATTACTTGCTGTTAAGGTAGGCTTCTCTCCTGCTTTGGGCGCATTTATCATGGGATCAATATTGGCTGAGACCACGCAGGCCGAAAGGATAGAGCACCTTACAAAATCGGTTAAAGACTTGTTTGCTGCAATTTTCTTTGTGTCGGTCGGTATGTTGATCAATCCGAGTATTCTGATTGATTATGCTGTTCCAATTGTTGTAATTACTTTGGCCACTGTTTTAGGGAAGTTCTTAAGCTCCGGATTGGGCGCATTGGTTTCTGGCCAGCCTTTAAAAACATCGGTACAAACAGGTTTAAGCTTAGCTCAAATTGGAGAGTTCTCTTTCATCATCGCGACCTTAGGATTAACTCTTAAGGTAACCAGCGACTTCCTATACCCTATTGCAGTTGCAGTATCAGCCATTACAACTTTTACTACTCCTTATCTGATTAAGTCTTCTGAACCTTTCTATTTATTTCTGGAGCGCAAACTTCCTAAAAAATGGGTGGAAGGCATCAACCGATATAGCTCAAGTACTGCCGGTATAACTACATTAAGTGATTGGAAAACGCTGCTCAAATCGTACACCTTTAACCTTATTATACACTCGGTTATTCTTATCGCCATAGTATTTTTGGGTTCCAAATACCTTCAACCATTTATAACCCAGAACCTGATTAATGGTAATAACGGCATTGTGATCAGCTTAATAGTTACCCTATTTATAATGACCCCATTCTTATGGGCCCTTGCCATAAGAAGAATTGAAAGAAAGGCTTATTCTCATTTATGGCTGAATAAGAAATATACCCGGGGGCCGCTAATTGCGCTTGAAATTTTACGTATTTCTTTGGCTATTTTCTTTGTTGGCATTTTAATTTATCAGTTCTATAGCACCTGGATTTCTATTGTTATTGCAATTGCCCTTATTGTGCTATGTATGTTTGTTTTCTCAAGAAGATTACAAGGTTTTTATAACAAACTTGAAAGCAGGTTTCTACTTAATCTGAATGCCAGAGAAGCTCAAAATGCACAGCCTGAAATATTGCCATGGGATACCCACCTGGTAGAGCTTACGGTTGCACCTGAATCAACACTTGTTGGAAAAACCCTTATCGACTTATCTGTAAGGGAAAAATACGGAGTTAATATTGCATTAATTGAACGCGGAAAAATTATGATCCCGACACCGGGAAGAGATGAACGGTTGTATCCTAATGATAAGGTTTTGGTAATAGGGACAGATGATCAGCTTGCGGCTATAAAAGAGCTATTTGAAGGAAGTATAGATGACAATTTGCAATCTAGCTTCCCTAAAGAAGATATGGCACTCCAAAAAATAGTGATCAACAGCAGCTCCCCTGTTTATGGGCAGACCATTCGCAATTCGGGAATACGGGAAATGACCCAGGGCCTTGTTGTGGGGATCGAAAGAAATGGCGAGCGGATACTAAATCCAGATTCGACACTTACATTTGAGAATGGCGACATTGTGTGGATTGTAGGAAACAATAAGAAAGTTCCTGAACTACTAAAGTAAATTACAGATTTTGATTTTAGGGTAACAGGATGTACCTTGTATCAAAATGAAAATTGATCAGGAAAAGAGTGACTTTTTAGACGAGATGCTAAATCATTGGCAAGAAGAAAAACTTTTGTCGCCGGATGACGTGAGCAGATTGCGAGGAAGTTACGAAACCAAAAGTTTCGACTGGCGCCGATTGGCCCAGTATTCTTTTTGGATAGCAATGGCCTGCGGTGTAATTTCGTTGGGCGCCCTTTTAATTGACAATAAGATTTTAAACTATCTGGAGCGGATTTTCACGGCCTCGGATGTAATGATTAGTGTTTTATCGGCAGCTGGTGCAGCTGCCTTATACTATTTCAGCTTTAAAAGAAAAAGACTCAAATCGCACCTTGTATTTAGTAATGAGGCATTGGTTTTTACAGCGGTAATGTTAACAGCCAATGCTATTGCCTACCTGGGTAAAGCTATTGACAACGGCAATTCGCACTTCTCTTTGCTCATTTTAGCATCTGTATTTATATACGGCATATTGGCATATGTATTTAAATCAAGGCTGATATGGGCATTTGTATTGATATCATTAGGTGCCTGGTTTGGCACTGAAACGGGTTACCTATCGCGTTGGAACTGGTATTTTGTGGGAATGAATTATCCACTTCGCTTTGTGCTTTTTGGTTTATGCCTAACTGCCTTTTCTTTTATCATTAAGGACAATAAAAAGATGGGTATCTTTTTTCAGGTAAACTATGTCTGCGGCATGGTGTACCTTTTTGTTTCTTTGTGGCTGCTTTCGGTATTCGGTAACTTCGGCTCACTGGAAGAATGGTATTCAGTAAAGCAGCTAAGCTTGTTTTATTGGGGCATACTATCAGCTGCATTTTGTCTGATAAGTATTTACATCGGCTTAAAATACAGAGACGATATTGCAAGGGAATTTGGAATTACCTTTCTATTTATAAACCTTTACACCAGGTACTTTGAATACTTCTGGGATAGCTGGCACAAAGCCCTCTTCTTTTGCGTACTGGCGGCCTCATTCTGGTTCATTGGGCGCAGAGCAGAAAAGATCTGGAATCTTGAATTTTTGAAGAAGTAGTATACTTATTTTATAAAGTGTATATATACTATTTTACATACGTGATAGGCTGACAATGCAAAGAAAAGCAGCGCAATTCCTTTGTTTACAATATAGCTACTTAGCGCAAATTTCTCTTGAATGTACTGGGCAAAGCGGGCAAAACCATATAATGCCAGGCCGGCACCAATACCCGACCCAATACTAAAAACAGATAAAGAAAGATAACCGATATCTATCCACTCGTGCGATATTAAGTACGTACCTACGAATAGCCAGTAGGGTATTTGCATTGGGTTAACAACACCCAAAAGTAAACCATATTTTATGCTGTCTTTCTTTGAGTAATCGGCTTTAGGCATTTCCTTACGCGACCTCCAGGTAATTACACCTAATATCCCAAACATGAAAACCATGATTACATCAATGATGTTATCCAGCTGAATTTCGCTGGATAGCCATTGCACAAAACGCATCACCCCAAAAGTGAAGAGTATTTCGACAGTTGAAAACGCCATGATAAAGTACAATGCCTGGCGAAGCCCCCTTGTTATCGTGATCTGAACTACAGTAAGATTAATATTCCCCGGTGGTATGTATCCAACCATATTCAAAATTATCCCGAGAAAGAGTGTTAAAAAAAGCATGCGCGAAGATACAATTATTTCAAATGGGCTTTTAAATACTTGGCAGTGTAAGATGATTTTACTGGTAAAAGATCTTCAGGTGTGCCTTCAAAAACAATGTTACCTCCTTTATCTCCACCTTCCGGACCAATGTCTATTACCCAATCAGCAGATTTTATCATGTCCATATTATGCTCTATAACCAAAATTGTATTCCCCTGCTCTATTAGAGTATTAAGGGCAATTAAAAGTTTTTTAATATCATGAAAATGCAATCCTGTGGTCGGTTCATCAAATATAAATAATGTTTTATTGGCATTATTTCCTTTAATTAAGAATGAAGCAAGCTTGATACGCTGCGCTTCTCCACCAGAAAGTGTATTAGAAGATTGGCCCAAATGAACGTAGCCTAAACCTACATCTACCAGAGGTTGCAGCTTGTTTAAAATTTTGGGTTCGTTTTTAAAGAAGTCAACTGCTTCTTCGATTGTTAAGTCCAGAATGTCGGCAACGTTTTTATCCTGATAGGTGATATCAAGTACCTGTTGTTTAAATCTTCGGCCCCCACAGGTTTCGCATGGCAGGTAAATGTCTGCCATAAACTGCATCTCTATTTTCACCTCTCCTTCTCCCTGACAAACATCGCAACGGCCACCTTCAACATTAAACGAGAAAGCTGCAGGCTTTAGTCCGGAGGCTTTAGCTGCCGGCAATGCCGAAAATAGCGCCCTAACATCGTCCCAGGCTTTTACATAGGTTACCGGATTTGACCTTGATGATCGGCCAATTGGATTCTGGTCTACCATTTCAACCTGGCTAACCAGCTCGTAATTCCCGTAAATACCATCGTAGGCCCCGGTTTGCTCTCCGGCATAATTACCTATTGCCTTTTGCAGCGCGGGGTATAGTATTTTTTTAATCAGACTTGTTTTTCCAGACCCCGAAACACCACTCACCACTGTGAATACGCCCAAAGGAAATTTTACATCTATATTTTTAAGGTTATTTTCTCGGGCTCCTTTAATTAGAATATGATCTTTCCAACTTCTTCTTTTTTTAGGTACAGCAATTTGTTCTTCGCCGGAAAGGTATTTGCCGGTTAAGCTTTTTTTGTCTTTTATGATCTGCTCGTATGTACCACTAAAAACCAGGTTACCGCCATGCGTTCCGGCTTCCGGACCGATATCAATAATATGGTCGGCGGCCTTCATCATTTCTTCTTCGTGCTCTACTACAAGAACGGTATTCCCTACATTTCTAAGCGATACCAATACCTCGATAAGTTTATTCGTATCTCTTGGATGTAATCCTATACTTGGTTCGTCAAGAACATAAATGGAGCCTACCAAGCTACTTCCTAAAGAGGTAGCCAGGTTAATACGCTGAGACTCGCCACCAGAAAGTGTATTAGACAACCTGTTGAGCGTTAAATAGCCCAGGCCAACATTATTAAGGTATAGCACACGACTGCTCACCTCGGCCAATAAACGTTTGGCTATTTTCTCGTCATTTGACGAAAGGTTTAAATTATCAAAGAAATCAAGTATGGTCGATAAAGGCATCAAAACGATGTCGATTATCGACTTGTCATTGATCTTTACATAAGAAGCATCTTTGCGTAACCTGGAGCCTTTACAATCAGGACATGATGTTTTTCCCCTGTAGCGAGATAGCATTACGCGATATTGGATTTTAAAAGTCTGCTCTTCCAGCTCTTTAAAAAAAGCATCCAAACCTTCAAAATACTTATTACCAGTCCATAATAGCCTCTGTTCCTTTTCGGTTAATTCATTAAATGGCCTGTGAATCGGAAAATCAAATTTGGAAGAGGCTTTAACAAGTTTGTTTAGCCACTCCTTCATTTTCTCGCCGCGCCATGGCGCAATTGCATTATCAAAAACGCTTTTGCTTTTATCGGGAATAACTAAGTCCTCATCTATTCCTATTACATTTCCGTATCCCTCGCACCTTTTGCAGGCTCCGTATGGGTTATTGAAACTAAAGAAATTTGGTGTAGGCTCATCAAAACGGATTCCATCGAGTTCAAAACGGTCGCAGAAGTTAGTTAATTTACCTTCATGCTCCACATAACAATCGCCCTTTCCTTCAAAGAAGGCTGTTTGTACTGAGTCGGCGATACGGCTTAATGTCTCTTCATCAGAGTTGACAACAATCCGGTCAATCAGAATCTTGATGGTATTTTCGTCTTTTAATTCGAAATCTTTGAAGGTCTCATCCTCAAGGATCGTTTCAATCTTATGAACTTTGTCCTGATATGAAATTCTAAGAAACCCCTTTTGTAAAAGTACAGCCAGCTCTTCTTTTACAGATCTGTTATTGTGCGGAAATAATGGGCAAAATATTGTAACTGTACTGTCCTCCTCCAGTTTAGATATAAAATCAACGACGGTAGTAACTGTATCCTTTTTTACTACTTTACCAGAAACGGGAGAATATGTTTTACCTATTCTTGAAAACAGAAGTTTAAGATAATCGTAAATTTCTGTTGAGGTACCTACAGTTGACCTGGGGTTTGAGGTAATTACTTTCTGTTCTATAGCAATAGCCGGGGCAATTCCTTTTATATAATCTACATCAGGTTTATTCATTCTTCCCATAAACTGACGAGCATAAGAAGACAAACTCTCAACGTATCTCCTCTGACCTTCAGCATATAGTGTATCGAATGCCAAAGACGACTTGCCCGACCCCGACATTCCGGTTATTACAACCAGCTTATTTTTGGGGATGGCTACATCTATATTCTTTAGGTTGTGAACCCTGAATAATGCTCTGAGAACACTTTTATTTTTTTTTAACACTTTTTCTATTGAATTCTAATAAAAAAATGCTTCTTTTGAAATATATTAACTGAACAAAACACACCACCATCTTAAAAAACAATAGGAGAAATTATATCGAAACAAACATCTACTAAGTATTTTTTAGCATTTAAAGCAAGGGAATTTAGTTAGGATACTCCTATGAAATTACAACAATATAGTGATCAAGATTTGGTGAAGTTGTACCTTACTGGTGATGAAGCCGTTTTGGAAGAACTTTTAAGAAGACACAAATCAAAAATTTATACCTCAATCTATTTATTGGTTAAAGACCAGTATTTGGCTGAAGACATATTTCAGGATGCCTTTATTAAGGTAATTAACACGTTACGATCTGGACGTTATAACGAAGAAGGTAAATTCTTGCCATGGGTAATGCGTATTGCACATAACCTGGTGATAGATTACTTTAGACGTGAAAAACGAGGACCTGTAATTACAAGCGCCGATGGCACTGATGTGTTTAATATGCTTCAGTTTCATGAAGAAAGCGCGGAAGACAGGATTTTGAGAGAACAAACTCATTTTGATCTAAGAGCGATGATTCATTTGTTGCCTGATGATCAGAAAGAAGTATTGATTATGCGTCATTATGCCGATCTAAGTTTTAAGGAAATAGCCGATTTAACTGACGTAAGTATTAATACTGCTTTAGGACGTATGAGGTATGCTTTGAGCAATCTTCGGAAGATGATGAAGGTTAAAGAAATATCCTGATATAGCCAAAAAAAGAAAATATAAAAAATTGTTGTTAGGGTTAAAATAAATTAATAATAATAGCGTTAATTAGTAAAACTAATATACGTTTATTGCTTATGATGGAAACCTCTACTTCAGTTAACAAACTAAATTACGGACAGAAAAAACAGGAAACAGTTCCTGCAGATGATGTTGAACCACAGGATTTATCGTTCTATGAGAACATTAAACCACAGTTGGACAGCTTAGCCAAAAACCCTTCTGAGACAACGATTTCGAAGATTTTAGCTTACTCAAGAGCCAAGTAATTTACAAACGAATTAAAGCTGCCAAAGGTTTGGCAGCTTTTTTTTATGCCTCTATTTGAAATTCTTTTCATTTAAGAAAATAAAAAAATATATTTTGCCCGTTTTAAAAGGCAAGAATATCGTTAAAATGAAATTTAGCTTTTGTGTTTTAACGGGGATTCAATTTGTTCAAAATTGAAAATTAAAGGCAAAATTATATAAGTTTGCAAATGCTCAAAAAAGAAAGATATAAACTTTTTGTGTCTCATTTTTCTGCCAGGCAGCCAGACGCCGAAACAGAATTACACTACAACAATCCGTTCCAATTACTTGTGGCAGTAATATTATCTGCCCAATGCACTGATAAAAGAATAAATCAGGTAACACCTGCATTATTTCAACGCTTTCCTGATGCCAAAGCATTGGCTGATGTTACACCAGACATTGTATTTGATTACATTAGAAGTGTTAGCTACCCAAATAATAAAGCAAAGCACTTAGTTGGCATGGCTAAAATGTTGCTTAACGATTTTAACAACGAAGTCCCATCTGATATAGATGATTTGCAAAAAATGCCAGGCGTTGGAAGAAAAACGGCTAATGTAATTGCATCGGTTATTTATAATGCCCCTGCTATGGCTGTAGATACGCATGTGTTTAGGGTTGCGAACCGAATTGGATTAACTACCGGAAAAACTCCTTTAGCTGTCGAAAAGGATTTAGTGAAGAACTTGCCTGAAGAAACAATACATGTTGCACACCATTGGTTGATATTACACGGCAGATATGTTTGCTTAGCGAGATCTCCAAAATGCAGTATCTGCGAAATCACAAGTTTTTGCAAATATTATCAAAACAATAATAAAATAACTAAAATATTTAGTGATTCAGAGCCAACAATAAAAAAATAATAATTTTATTTGTTATTTTAAATTAAATAATAGTTATATTTGCTAATATAATTAGTAAAAAGAAAATCATTTTACGTTAAGAAATGTAAGTAGTTACTTTCTTACAGAATTTAATAATATGAGCACAAACGCAGACAAATTAAAAGCATTACAACTTACCTTGGATAAGTTGGAAAAATCATATGGTAAAGGTACCGTTATGAAATTGGGTGACAATGCTGTAGAACCGATAGAATCTATTTCGACAGGATCGATTAGTTTAGATATTGCCTTAGGAATTGGCGGAGTACCAAAAGGAAGAGTTATTGAGATATACGGCCCGGAATCATCAGGTAAAACAACTTTAGCGACTCATATTATTGCCGAAGCACAAAAAAAAGGCGGCTTAGCAGCTATTATTGATGCTGAACATGCATTTGATAAAGGCTATGCAAAAAAATTAGGCGTAGATGTAGATAATTTATTGATCTCACAACCAGATAATGGTGAACAAGCTTTGGAAATTGCTGATAACCTAATCAGATCAGGTGCAATTGATGTGATCGTTATTGACTCTGTTGCGGCTTTGGTACCTAAGGCTGAAATTGAAGGAGAAATGGGTGACTCCAGAATGGGGCTTCAGGCTCGTTTGATGTCACAAGCTTTACGTAAACTAACAGGAACGATCTCTAAAACCGGATGTTGCTGTATATTCATTAACCAATTACGTGAAAAAATTGGTGTAATGTTTGGAAACCCGGAAACGACTACTGGTGGAAATGCATTAAAATTCTATGCGTCTGTTCGTTTGGATATCAGAAGAACTTCTCAAATTAAAGACTCTGATGAAGTTGCAGGTAACAGGGTTAAAGTAAAAATTGTTAAAAATAAAGTTGCACCACCTTTCCGCGTTGCAGAGTTTGACATTATGTTTGGAGAAGGTATATCTAAAACCGGCGAAATTATCGACTTAGGTGTTGACTTTAATATCATTAAAAAAGCAGGCTCTTGGTTCTCTTACGGGGATACAAAACTTGGTCAGGGTAGAGATGCAGTTAAACAGTTATTACTTGACAATCCTGAACTATCTGAAGAGATTGAAGCTAAAATTAGAGCTGAAGTAACTGGCGATAAGCTAGAGGATAAAGCTTAAAATATTATTTCAAATAAAAGGGGTATTTCTTTATTGAAAATACCCCTTTTTTATTTTCGATTCTTTCTTATTTATAACTCGGTGCCTGAGACTTATCTGGCATACCTGATCTAGACTCCATAAAAGTGGAATCGAACTTAACAATTGCAATAATCGCAATAATAGCCATCGCCACCAAAACCACAAGCCCTAAATAGTTTCTGTTTTTATCCTTTTTGATTAACCAGATTAAAAAAATGATTAATGGCAATAGCATTAGCCCAAAGAAAACAAAACTCATTGTACCCATAACTCTACTTTTTATATATTAAAATTCCATTCTGGACAAAGGTGCAACATCTTGCTCCACGAAATCCTTATTTAAATATTTATAATAACCTGCAATAGCAATCATAGCCGCATTATCGGTACAATATTCAAAAGCAGGTATATATACATTCCAATTTAACTCCTCGGCAAGAGCAGTTAAGCCTGCTCTTAATCCACTATTTGCAGATACTCCTCCTGCTATGGCAATCTCCTTAATTCCATACTGCTTAGCTGCTTTCTTTAGCTTATTAAGCAATATATGCACTATACTATGCTGAACCGAGGCACAAATGTCGTGTAAATGCTCAGAAACAAAGTTAGGATTTTCCTTTTCCTGATTTCTGATGAAATACAAAATTGAGGTTTTAAATCCACTAAAGCTGTAATTCAGATCTTTGATCTGAGGCTCCCCAAATTTATATGCCAAAGGGTTTCCCTCTTTAGCATACTTATCTATAAGTGGCCCGCCAGGATAAGGTAAATTTAGAATTTTGGCAGTTTTATCAAATGCCTCACCTGCTGCATCATCTAAGGTTTCGCCCACTATCTCCATATCGAAATGACTTCTTATCACAACAATTTGAGTATGTCCGCCAGATACAGTTAAGCAAATGAAAGGGAATTGGGGCATTGGATCATCAATAAAATGAGCCAGAATATGAGCGTGCATATGATTTACCGAAATTAAAGGTAAATCTAACGCAAGCGCAAATGATTTCGCAAAGGAAACACCTACTAACAATGAGCCTAATAATCCAGGCCCCTGTGTAAAAGCAACTGCATTTAGCTCCTTTTTATTAACTTTAGCATCATTTAATGCCTGTTGTATTACTGGCACGATATTTTGTTGATGTACCCTTGAAGCTAGCTCAGGAATTACACCTCCATAATTTTGATGAATTGTTTGGTTTGCAATAACATTGGCAGTAATTTTGCCGTTGTTACATATAGCAACGGAGGTTTCATCGCAGGAAGATTCTATAGCAAGTATTACAGACACGTTTATTATTATTAAGCTACAAAATTATTAAAAAACTATTAAAAATACTTCTTTGGGTCGTTGCATCAGTATTATTACTTGCTGGTGTCATTCTATTTGCAATCCAATTTAAGCCTATTCAGACTTTCGTAGCTAAAAAAGCGGCAGCATACCTATCTAAAGAGCTTAATACAACCATTTCTTTAACCGGCATATATATAAAACCTTTTAAGTATGTTGTGATAGAAAACCTGCTTGTATTGGATCGGCAGAAAGATACCATACTTAATACACCCAAATTTTTAGTAGACATCAATCAGATTTCAATTAAAAAACGAATAGTTGACATTAATACGGTACAGATTAATAACGGCTCTTTTTATTTAAAATCATATAAAGACAGATCGACGAATTTAGATTTCATTATCGATTACTTTGACTCTGGCACTCCCACAGTTAAACCTAAAAAGAAACCGTACAAGATATCATTTGACAGAGTTATCCTGAACAACATCAGCTTTAAATACAAAAACCAACGAGTTGACACCGTTATGAAGGGGGTAAATTTTGATGACATATACCTAACCAGCTTTAACGGAATTTTTGAAAAATTAAATACTACAGATCATATCCTGCAGGCCGACATTAAAAACCTGACATTTAAGGAAAAGAGTGGGTTTTATTTAAAAAACCTGACAGCCTTTACTACTGTGGATACCAATAGCATTGAGTTAAAGAATTTGATGTTGGTTACCAATAAGAGCAGGCTATCTGATTACTTTCAAATGCGGTTTGATAAATACCGAGACTTTAGAGATTATGTCAATAAAGTAAGAATGAAAGCTAATTTCAAGAATAGCTATTTAGCATCGCGCGATGTTGCCTATTTTGCTCCGGAATTGGATCAAATGAATCTTGAGATTGAAGTTGACGGAAGGATTACCGGTTTGGTTAATAATCTTAAAGCAAAAAAACTATCGGTTAAAGCCGGAAAAGCGACTTATATAAAAGGGGACTTTATTGTAAAAGGGCTTCCAAATCTTAAAGAGACTTTTATGGATCTTAAAATAGAGATGGCCGGAACAAATAAAGCTGATCTGGATGAGATATTAACAAGCACAACCGGGAAAAAGACTAAAGTGATCCCAGTAGTTATCGGAAAATTTGGCAACATTAATTTCAACGGCTCATTTACCGGATTCCAAAACGATTTTATTGCCTATGGGGAGTTTAAGACAAAACTAGGCAGATTGGTTTCTGATGTTAATATGAAAATAGATAAGAAGGGTGTCCCCTCTTATTCAGGTAATGTTAAAGCCTACGATTTTAATTTAGGAAACCTTTTAGATGAGAATGATCTTGGTAGAATATCTGCTTCCTTAAATGTTGAAGGCAGAGGCACAGAAATAAAAAACCTTTCCGAGAAGCTAAATGGAGATATCGATTACATCGACTTTAACCAGTATAGGTATAGAAATGTTAAAATTGATGGAACCTTTGATAAAAAATATTTCGACGGTCGCCTGCAAATTAACGACAAAAATGTTCAGCTTGTTTTTGATGGCGGGGTAAATCTGAACCCTAAGTTGCCGGTATTTAATTTTAAAGCCCAAATAAACAATGCAAAGCTAAAGGCCTTAAAACTATATAAGGACTCTTTAAAAATTGATGCTACTTTTAGCACCAATTTCTCCGGCACCAACCTAAATAACATACAGGGTAAACTTCTAATTCAACAAATTAGGTTAGACAATGTTAAAGGCATTTACAACATTGATTCTGTAGAACTAAAGGCTGCAGGTATAGGAAAAGACAGAGACCTTACCATTCATTCAGATATTCTGGATGCCAGCTTAAAGGGGCAATACAACTTAAACACCATTCCTTCATACTATAAAGCATTAGCGAAAAAATACATACCATCCCTCAAAACTACCATTCTTCCATATGGAGACCAGATCTTTCAGTTCAATTTAAAAATAAAAAGATTTGAGCCCATTGCAGAACTTCTTGCTCCAGGCTTAGAGATCGATGATCAAGCGGTCTTTATTGGTAATTTTGATTCTCCAAACAACATAGCCACATTAAATGGCTTTGTGAAAAAGCTAAAATACAAAGGCATTATAGCCAACAATATTATTATCGATGAGAATACTTCCGTAAATCAATTACAAGCTATCATAACATCGGATAGAGTTGACTTAAATGATAGTTTGTACATTAAGAATGTCAACATATCCAACATATTGAGAAATGACAGTCTTTCTCTTAACTTAAAACTTGCCAATTCAGATGACGCTAACCAACTGGATTTAAACGGATTGGTCGAGTTTGCAAACGACACCACAGCAAGGGTTAGCATACTCCCATCTCAGCTTAAAGTAAATAATGAGGACTGGAAGATTCAGGAAAAAGTGAGAATTAGTTTTCATGAAGGAAAAACCGAGATTACCAATTTTGATTTAAGCAATGGCAATCAACTCTTAACTATTGATGGTATTCTGTCTGACGACCCCAAAGATTTACTTCTTGTCGGATTTAAAGAATTTAGCTTAAAAACAATAAATCCGTTTGTTAAGGCATTTGGCGTGCAGTTAGCAGGTAACGTTAATGGTGAAACAAAACTCTATAATATCTTAAAATCGCCTAGGATATCTGATAATCTAAAAATAGATTCTTTAACCTTTAACAATACTCATATTGGTAATTTGACCGATACTTCTTCTTATGATCGTGCAAATAATGTAGCCAACATTTTCACTAATATTGTTTCTTCCGACAGAGAAACACTTCGGGCTTTGGGCGTTCTTGATCTGGAAAAGAAAGAGATGGATATAAGCGTAAAGCTTGATAATAGTGAACTAGCTGTACTGGAACCATTTGTTAATGAACTTGTATCAGATCTTAAAGGTCATGTTTCATCATCATTAACGGTTACAGGTCCATTTGAAAAACCGGAAATTAACGGGCAGGTATCTTTTGACAAAGCTGAAGTGACAGTTAATTATCTTAAAACAAGATATACACTAAACGACCAGGTAGAAGTTGAAAACAGCATTATCAAAATTAATGACTTGAAATTGCTTGACGTTGATGATAACCAGGCCATCGCAAATGGTACGGTTGACCTCAATAACATCAATACACCAACGCTAGATATTGATATTAATGCTAAAGATTTCATGGCCTTGAATACTACGGAAAAAGACAACTCTATATATTTTGGAAAGGCTTATGGAACAGGTACCTTCAGATTTAAAGGTCCAACAAACAAATTATTTATAGACATTAATGCCAAGACAGAGAAAGGGACGGTATTTAATCTTCCACTTAACAGCTCTGAGACCGTATCAAATAAAGATTTTATAACATTTGTAAATAAGGACACGACTAAGGTTGTAAAAAAACAAACCAGTTTTGACGGACTTACAATGAACCTGAAACTTGAGGTTGATGCAAATAGCACTGCAAATATTTATACCACTTTAGGAAATCTAAGTGGGAAAGGCTATTCTAAAAATTTAGCGCTTAACATTAATAGTCTTGGTGATTTTGAGATGTCGGGTGATTATATCATTGAATCAGGGAGTTTTGATTTTACTGCTCAGGAAATTATAAATAAGAAATTCAACATCAGACAAGGTGGTACTATCCGATGGACAGGAAACCCCACAACTGCGCAGATAAATTTAAAGGCAATTTATTCCCTTCGTGCTGGTCTGAGCGACCTCTATACTGCAGCTAATAGAGATGGCGGCAATAATGCCAACGAGCGCGTTCTTACTGAAGTAGAAATGGGCTTAACCGGTTCACTATTAAAACCGGATATTAAACTTGATATCTTCTTCCCTTCAAACCCTGCTATTAAAGAWGAGATGCAATCTTATTTTAATGACGACAACAACAGGAACCTCCAGGCGCTTAGTTTGATTATAAGACGTAGTTTTGCTCCAGGAACAGGAAAAGAAGCCCTTGGCAAGCAATTAACATCAGGAGTAGCGAGTACTGCTACAGAGCTTTTGTTTAATCAGTTTAATAATGTCTTATCTTCACTCAACCTCGATTTTGTGGACATTAATATCCGCTCTTTGAGTGAAGCGAATGCCTCTTTTAGATTTTTTAATGACCGCATAGTATTAAATGCCGGGATAGTAGATAAACGTAGTACAAACGATTTGTCGCCAATTGGCTTTACCAGAAATAATGTAGGCGGTGAAGTTGAAGTTTTAGCCTTAATTAGAAAAGATGGAACTTTAGTAGGTAAGCTTGCCAATAAACCTCCTACACAGCAAAACACCTTCTTTAACACTGGGGTAAGCCAAAATAACAATGTAACATCCTTAGGTCTGATCTATACACAGCAATTTGACAGCTTTAGAGAGTTTGTTCAAAGAATATCAGGTAAATACAACAGAAACTTGAAGAAGAAGGCTGAGGAAGAGAAAAAGACACCTCCCGTTAGTAAACAGCCAGTTAACAAAGAGGCTGTTCCTCCAGAAAAAAAGAACAAAAAAAAGTAGGTTATAAATAACCTACTTTTTTTTAGCCTTTCATTATTTGATGCCCCATCTTATCACGTTTTGTTTTAAGATATTGCTCATTATGAACATTACTTTCTATCTCAATTGGAATATTTTCTACAATCTCTAAACCATAGCCAATTAAACCAGCGCGTTTAGTAGGGTTATTAGACATCAGTCTCATTTTAGTGATGCCCTGTGCTCTTAGTATTTGAGCTCCAACTCCGTAATCTCTTTCGTCGCCTTTGAAACCCAATTTTATATTTGCTTCAACAGTATCCAGGCCAGCATCTTGTAGATTATATGAACGCAATTTATTAACAAGACCAATACCTCTTCCCTCCTGATTCATATAAACGATTACTCCTTTGCCTTCCTTATCGATCATCTCCATTGCTTTGTGCAATTGAGGCCCACAATCGCATCTGCACGATCCAAAAATATCACCGGTAACACAGGAACTATGTACTCTTGTTAATACAGGCTCATCAATAGTCCATTCGCCTTTACTAATTGCCAAATGTGTGGCTCCTGTATCTATTTGGGTATAGGCAGTCATCTTAAAATCACCCCATTGAGTGGGTAGATTTACCGTTACCTCCTGCTCTATTAAACTTTCTTTGCTTAATCTATATGCAATAAGATCTTTTATACTAATTATTTTAAGCTGATGTTGTGCTGCAATCTTAATCAGGTCAGGCAATCTGGCCATCTCTCCGTCATCCTTCATAATCTCAACCAATACACCGGCAGGTTCCATGCCTGCAAGTTTAGCTAAATCTACAGATGCTTCGGTGTGTCCCGAACGTCTTAATACTCCCCCATCTTTAGATCTTAATGGAAAAATGTGACCTGGCCTACCCAACTCAGCAGGATCAATATTAGGATCGATTAAGGCCTTAATGGTTTTTGATCTGTCGGACGCAGAAATGCCAGTTGTACAGCCATGACCTCTTAAATCAACGGAAACAGTAAAGTTAGTTTCGTAAGCGGCGGTATTTTTTCCCACCATTAGATCTAAACCTAATTCATCACATCTTTCTTCGGTTAAAGGCGCACAAATTAAGCCTCGGCCATAAGTGGCCATAAAATTTATCATTTCAGGAGTAGCGTTGGCTGCGGCAGTAATAAAATCACCTTCATTCTCCCTATCTTCGTCAGATTTACGGTGCAAAGTTACAATCTTCAAAACCAATATTACGTTATAAACTATCATAAATAAGTAATGAATATTAGGTGTTTACCCCTATTAAAGGATACAAATATTATTAACTGTTAATATTTGATTTTTTCTTTTTGAAGAGATTTATAAATATTTGTTTAAAATAACCTACATCAAATAAAGCAGAATCCACTGTTGCTTTATAAGTTAAGAATGCACCCAGGGGAGATAAAATAAATATTGCAAGCCACATTCCGAAGAAAGGCCTTAAAGATCCTGTTGTTGCAGATTTTTCAGAAACAGTAGCAATGATGTGGTACAAAAGGAAAAACACAATAGCCATTACCACAGGCAAACCAAGTCCACCTTTTCTTATAATAGCGCCTAGCGGTGCACCAATAAAGAACAATAAGAGACAGGACACTGCAAGTGTAAACTTTCTCTGATATTCCAATTGTACTTTTATTATACTTCTGGTTCTATCCTCATAATCCGTAACCCGTCCAGATGTAGTTTGTTTTACTGAAGTTGCCAGGTCCAATGCACTCTGAATAATTGCCAGTCTCTGTTTCTCAGGAAGCATTTTCAAAATGTCTCCCTTTATTACTTTTGCAGGGGTTTTAACAGCGGTATATCCCTTAGAGTAGTTGTTTTGCCTGTAATAGCTATTTATAGTGGTTGAGGAGAACTTATTTACACTATCCAACTCTTTGGTTAAGGAATCTCTTTTCCTTGTTAAGCCCTTTAAATTCAGCATTTGAGTGTTATTCCTAAAATCCTGCTCATCAGTTCTATTCATTTTAAAACTGGAAATATCAAACTTCTGATCAGTCTCAGTAAACCTCATCCTAGTTAACTCCTGTCTCGGATTGTTATAGGTATTACGGCCACTCGATTCTTCATATCTAACGCCATTTTTTAGCTTTAGAAAAAGGAACTTATCATTGCTATACATTTTACCTTCTTTAGCAATGATGATCTTTGCCATTCCGTTTGTATTTGTATGATCATAAATCATTACATCATACAATGAAACACCATCATCCCCTTTTTTATTAACTCTAATGGAATAACCTGGAATACTATTATTAAAAACCCCCTCCTTAATTAAAAAGGATAATTTTTTGTTTGTTATATCCCATAAAAGCGATCCATACTTCAAATTGGCTTTAGGCAGCATATAATCTGAAAATATGAAGGAGCTTATTGCAATAAATATTATGAGTACAAAAAGAGGTCTCATTGCCTTTTGCAACGACAACCCTGCTGATTTAATAGCTACCAATTCGTAGTTCTCCCCCAGCGTCCCAAAAGTCATTATCGATGATAATAAAATGGACAATGGGAGCGCCATAGACACATTTGCCGCAGAGGCATAATACATTAACTCAAGTATAATATACCATTCAAATCCTTTTCCTATTAAATCATCAACATATTTAAATAGAAAAAGCATTAGCAAAATAAACATCACAATAAAAAATGTGACGAAGAAAGGCCTTATAAATGCTTTGAGTAGAAGTAAATGAATCTTTTTCAATATACAAATGTAGACAAAGCTATTGAAAAACTAGGCACCAATTACACTGTGCAGGTAGTTAATCTGATTATCCCAAATAAGTGTACGCTCAGCTAATGTGTCATCAGTAGCAAAATCGGTTATTGAAAGGGCTACGTCATTTGTTAATTCGTCCTGTACAATTTCCATTTCAAAGTAACAGTGTGGTTCATCTTCCACCCATTTAAATTTTACAGATTTATTTTCTTTTATGCTAAGCAACTTTGCTTTCTGTATTTCATCGTCCCATGTGAAAGTATATACCTGATCTCTGAAAATCACATCATCTGCAAACCATTGAGACAGTCCATTTGGCTCACTAATAAAACTAAATAAAATACGTGGAGACGACCTCAATTCATATTCTAACGTAAATTTTTTCTTTTCCGACATCGTTAAACACTTATATTCTGAATTATTAGACTATTTTTTTAATATTTGTTTCTAAAGAAAAGTAATTTATTCTATATTTGCAACTCTTTAGAAAAAAGACGCCCGGCGGGGTAGCTCAGATGGTTAGAGCGCAGGATTCATAACCCTGAGGTCGGCAGTTCGATCCTGCTCCCCGCTACTGAAAAAAGCCTTGTCAATTATTTGACAAGGCTTTTCTATTTACTACTCTTACTACTATTTTAATTTTGACACCAATAGTGCTTCTAAATCAATCCTGAGATCAATTGGGATTACCTACTGAATCATTGCGATTTATTCGTAACATGTAATGATTAAATGCGATTAGCGTTAAGGACAACAGAGGAAAGCAAGAATCGGGTACCATCTTATTGATTGATTCCTTATTTTTAGGAAATATTAGATCATGCAAACGCTGAAGTATTTACTAAAATAAAAGCTGGCCTGTTAAAAATTAAATTCGACAATAAACATGAATAATACATCTCTCACTGACATTACAGGTTTTGCTGATCGGTATCCGTGGATATTTGAAAAATCCTCAATATCCTCTGATAAGGATGCCATAATAAACATGACGGAGATTTCTACTCCCTTAGGTCCTATGCTGGCAGGCGCTACATCAAAAGGTGTCTGTCTGCTCGAATTTACCAACAGGATCAGATTAGAAAAAGAATTCGCTGAGTTACAAAAGCTACTTAATGCAGTGATGGTAGCAGGAAGAAATTCGTATCTAGATCAATTGGAAAATGAGTTAACTGAATACTTCGAAGGAAAACGAAAAACCTTTTCAGTTCCATTACACACTCCTGGCAATGATTTTTCGCAAGCAGTCTGGAAAACACTTCAGGAAATTCCTTATGGAAAAACATGTTCTTACAAAGAACAGGCAGAAATGATGAACAATCCGAAAGCGATTCGCGCAATTGCCTCAACAAATGGGCGAAACCGCTTAGCAATTATAGTACCTTGCCACCGCGTAATAGGCAGCGATGGAAATATGACCGGCTATGCTGCCGGAATAGACAAGAAAAAGTGGCTACTTAAGTTTGAAAGGAATAATTCAGAAATAGAAGACGGCTATTTATTTTGATTGATAACGCTCTGCAAGCTTTAAGGCCTCATAAGCATTTACTATTCCTCCGCTAACACAAAGATCGGAGAAGGGTACTCGGACAGTCTCACCTCTTTCATTTTTGTATTTAACTTTCTGTAAAACCTTAGACACGGATTTCATTATGATCTCTCTGACCTGGTTAGGCTTAAGGTCCGGATAATAGCTCAAAATCAGGGCTGAAAGACCAGATACAACAGGAGCTGCCATACTAGTTCCATCAAATTCTTCATATTTTGAGCCTGGAACTGTTGAATTAATCATAAAACCAGGCGCAAATACGTCTACATTATACTTTCCATAATTTGAAAAAGATGCTTTTAAATTTGCATCATTAGCATATGCACTTGCTCCAACTTCTATCCAATTACTCGCATGTGGCAGTTTAAATTTAGCCGTATCTATAACTGCTTTTTTAATAACGACAGAATTAGGCCCCCTTCTCATACCCTGATTTTGCGCTTGATTTTGCTCGATCTTAAATGGCAATGCTGAAAGTGCATCTTTTTTGATCGATTTCTTATAAGCAGCAGCCTCTGGTCCATCAAAGTATTTATTTGGATAATTCTCTTTAACATCTACATCTTCGTTATCATTTCCGGCCGCATGAACTAACAATACGCCTTTCTGTTCAGCATATTTTACCGCTTCGTCAACAACTTCTTTATTCCATTTATAACCTTTGCCAAAGCTCATATTAATTACCTTAGCACCGTTATCTACTGCATATCTAATTCCATTGGCAACATCTTTATCTCTCTCATCCCCTTCTGGTACAACTCTAATTGCCATTATACTAACACTATTGGCTATTCCATTAATTCCAATTGAATTGGATCTGTTTGCCCCTATTATGCCCGAAACATGTGAACCATGTTCTGCATTAGGTCCGGCAACATCATTGTTCCCATATAAACGTTCTTTTGCGTTTGTATAATCGTCGCCAACTAGCTCCTGCCGCTGATCATACTTCACATTCAGATTATATTTAAGCATTACATCATATTGCTTATAGGCATCTTTCATTTCCTTGTAGAATTTATCAATTCCTCCACTGTCCTTAGATCCGCCTCTTATAATCTTTTTTACTTGCTCCTCATCTTCATTATCAGCCACGTATTTATCAATATCTTCCAATGATGGAATCTTCTTATTGTTAATAGCTGCCACTGAATCCAGAACCTTATTAATGATACTTACAATCCCAAATGTATAGTGAGCATCGTTATACTTCTTTCCAAATTCTGCATTAGCTTTAAGATATAGGGCATATTCTTCTTTTTGAACACTATCTAATACTGTAGATCGAATGGTTGATACATACTTAGGGCCATACACTCTAAGTATCCGCACCAACTCCAGATTATCATATGCTAGATTACCTTTTTTTGATCCTATAAAATTCCAGCCATGTATATCATCTACATATCCATTACCATCATCATCAATTCCGTTACCTGGAATCTCTTTTTTATTAGTCCACAGTACGTCCTTTAAATCCTCATGATTAATATCAACGCCTCCATCAATTACGGCAACAATCACATTTTGTTTAGGCTTTTTATTGCTCAATAATTCCTTATATGCTTTTTCGGTACTTATACCAAAGTACCCATCAGCAACTAAATCCAGATTGTACCAATTAGAAGGAAGCTTCACATCTTTACTTTGCGAAAATGCAGAGTTGCTCAAGATAAAGCTAAATGCAAAAAGCAATATATATCTTAATTTCATCAAAAGTGCTTTTTATAAGATTAACGTAAAATACAATTATACGGTTTTATTGTATCTCTGATGAAGATTTAGCATTTTTTAACATTGTATTTTCATCAGAAAGTTTCCAGAAATGTATATAAACACAAAAACCCTGCAGCGTTTAGCTACAGGGTTTTGATTAAGATTTGGCACCGACCTACTCTCCCACGTGTTACCGCAGTACCATCGGCTCTGGTGGGCTTAACTTCTCTGTTCGGAATGGGAAGAGGTGGACACCACCGATATAGGCACCTAAATATTTTTAAAGTTATCTTGTATGTTTCCTATTTTATTCAGCTCCATACGCCATAACGATGACATATTATTGAAAGAAGTTAAGTTTTGAAGAACAAACAACAGTTTACTGCTCTTGAAAGCTTCGGATTATTAGTATTACTCGACTTTGATGTCACCATCTTTACATCTGTAACCTATC